>JAPPLJ010000026.1:0-10840 GCA_028819475.1 Rhodospirillaceae bacterium | reverse complement strand
CCCCCCCCCCCCCCCCCCCGCCCCCCCCCCCCCCCCCCCCCCCGCCCCCCCCCCGCGGCCCCCCCCCCCCCCCCCCCCCCCCCCCGGCGGGTGCGTTCCCTGCTTTTCGGCGCGATCGACATGGCGGCCGACCTGCGCACGACCATCGACTGGGAGAATCTGCTGTTCGCCCGGTCCCGGGTCGTTCATGCCGCGGCGGGCGCCGGACTCGACCTGATCGACGTCCCCTGGCTCGACCTGGAGGATATGGACGGGCTGCGCGACGAGGCCCGGCGCTGCGCCAGCCTCGGCTTTACCGGCAAGGCCGCGATCCATCCGAAACAGATTCCGGTCCTGAACGAGACCTTCAGCCCGGCCGCGGACGAGGTCGCCCTGGCGCGCGAGGTCATCGCCGCCTTCGAGGCGGGCGACGGCGGGCTCGTCGTTCACCGGGGCAAGCTGATCGAGAAGCCGGTGCTGCGCTCGATGCAGCGCATCGTCGCCCTCGCCGACGCGCGGTGAAACCGGCGCGCAGGGTACGAGCGGAACCCGAACGCCATTGCCGGGAGCGGGAGACTGTCTGAAACCGATCCAGCTGAAACCGATCCAGATTCGGGCGCTGCGCCGGTCCGTGTCGCCGTTGTCGGCTGCGGCTATTTCGGCGCGCTGCACGCCGCGAAATTCGCCGCGCTGGAAGCGGCGGAACTGGTCGCGGTCGTCGATATCGATTCCGCGCAGGCCGAAAGGGTCGCCGCCGCGACCGGCGCCGCGGCGTCGGCCGATCTCGGACCGGTTCTCGACCGGGTCGAGGCGGTCAGCGTCGTCACGCCGACGACGACCCATTACGCCATCGCGAAACGCTTCCTGGAGGCCGGCAAGGATGTGCTGGTCGAGAAACCGCTCTGCGAGACGCTGGAAGAGGCTGACGACCTGATCGCCCTGGCGAAGGCCGGCGGCCGCATCCTGCAGGTCGGCCATCTCGAACGCTTCAGCCCGATCGTCAGGGACGTCAAGGCGCTGGCCGACCGGCCGGGCTATATCGAGAGCACGCGCATCTCGCAGTATCGCGGCCGCGGCACGGACACCAGCATCATCCTCGACATGATGGTGCACGATATCGACAACATCATGACTCTCGTAAACAGTCCGATAACGCAGATCGACGCCGTGGGCGTGCCGGTCGTCGGGCCGGCCGAGGACATCGCCAACGCCCGCATCCGCTTCGAGAACGGTTGCGTGGCGGCGGTCACCGCAAGCCGGGTCAGCTGGAAGATCCAGCGCACCATGCGCGTCTTCCAGCGCAATGCCTACATGGTCGCCGACATGGCGGAGAACCGGCTGGTCATCATGAACCGGACCGGCGGCCGGGACGAGCCGCCGACCTTCGGCGCCGAACAGCGTGAGTACGACAAGACCGACCTGATCATGATGGAATGCGCCGATTTCCTCGACTGCGTCCGGACAAGGCGCGAACCGGTGGCGAGCGGCGAAAGCGTGCGCGATGTGCTGGCGGCGGCATTGACCGTCACCGACCAGCTGCGCGCCTGGCGCCGGGAGCTGCGCTGAGTGGCCGGCGGCGCCGAACCGGTCCTGCGCGCAGCGGAAGAACCGCCGGTCCTGCTCGGGCCGGCCGATCCGCCGCCCTTTTCGGTCGTCAACGCCGGGGGCCGGGCGCGCGTGTTGTTCGTCTGCGACCATGCCAGCAACCGGATACCGGCCGCGCTCGATTCCCTGGGCCTCGACGGGGACCGGCTACAGGAGCATATCGCCTGGGACATCGGCGCGGCGGCTGTGGCGGATAGTCTTTCCGGGCGTTTCGATGCGCCCCTGGTCAAGTCCGGCTATTCGCGCCTGGTCATCGACTGCAACCGCGGCCCGTCGGACGCGACCTCGATCCCGTCGGTGAGCGACGGGGTGCCGATTCCCGGCAACCGGACGCTCAACGGGGCTGAGGCCGCGGCGCGCGCGCGCCAGTTCATGGCGCCCTATCACGCCGAGATCGAACGGCTGCTGGACAGCGCGCGTGACCCGCCCTTCCATGCCTTCGTCTCGGTGCACAGCTTCACGCCGGTGTTCGGCGGCCGGCCGCGGCCCTGGCAGGTTTCCGCGCTGTGGAACCGGGACGGCCGGCTCGCCCTGCCCTTCATGGCCGCGCTGGCGGCCCGCGGCGACGTGACCGTGGGCGACAACCAGCCCTACAGCGCCCGCAACAATTTCGGCTACACGGTCCACCGGCACGGCGAATTGCGGGACCTGCCGCACCTGCTCGTCGAAATCCGCCAGGACCTGATCGCCGAGGCCGGGGGCGTAAGAAAGTGGGCCGCAATCGTCGGCGACGCACTGGCCGCCGCGTTCGATAGCCTGCCGCCGTAAACGGCGGAGGAGGGTTGCATCATGACGCTGAAGGAACCCAGCTTCACTATCGGCATCGAGGAGGAATACCTCCTGATCGACCGGGAGACGCTGAACCTCGCCGCCGATCCGCCGAAGGCCGTGTTCAGCGAATGCGAGGCGCTGCTGGGTTCCCAGGTCGCGCCGGAGTTCCTGCGGGCGCAGATCGAGATCGGCACGAAGGTCTGCACGACGGTGCAGGACGCCGCCGCCGACCTGCGCCGCCTGCGCAAGGCGGTATCCGGGGTCGCCGAAAAGCACGGCCTTGCCATCATGGCTGCCTCGACCCACCCGTTCGCCGCCTGGGGCGAGCAGAAGCGGACGGAGAAGGACCGCTACAACGAGCTGGCCGAAAACCTGCAGGGCGTGGTCCGCCGGCTGGTGATCAGCGGCATGCACGTCCATGTCGGGATCGAGGACGACGACCTGCGCATCGACCTGATGAACCAGGTCAGCTATTTCCTGCCCCATCTGCTGGCGCTCAGCACCTCCTCGCCCTTCTGGCAGGGCCGGGACACCGGGCTCAGGAGCTACCGGCTGGCGGTGTGGGACGAGCTGCCGCGCACCGGCCTGCCCGAGCAGTTCGAGAGCTTCGGCGAATACAACCGCCATGTGCAGATGATGGTCGAGAGCGGCATCATCGACGAGCCGACGAAAATCTGGTGGGACATCCGCCCGTCGGCCCGCTTCCCGACCCTGGAAATGCGCATCTGCGACCTGTGCCCCAGGCTCGCCGACGCGGTCGCGATCGCGGCCTTCTACCGCTGCATCCTGCGCATGCTGTGGCGCCTGCGCCGGCAGAACCAGCGCTGGCGGCGCTACGCCAACATGCTGATCCGAGAAAACCGCTGGCGCGCGCAGCGCTATGGCTGCGACGGGGAGCTGATCGATTTCGGCATCCGCCGCAGGGTGCCGTTCGCCGACCTGCTGGAGGAACTGCTGGACCTGACCCGGCCGGACGCCGAGCATTTCGGCTGCCTGACCGAGATCGAGCACAGCCGCGCCATCCTGGCCCACGGCACGAGCGCGCGCCGGCAGGTGCAGACCTACGAGGCCGGCCTCGCCGAAGGGCTGGACCACCAGGCCGCCATCGAGGCGGTCGTGGCGCAGCTGATCGAAGAGACGGTGGCCGGGCTGTAGCGGGCCGCGCTCCGGCGCGGGTTCGTCTGCAATGAGGCAAGGCCGCGCAAGACGTCTTTCCCCCGCTTCAGCGGATTGCTCTGCGAAAGAGGCGCCGATCGAATCCCCTCCCCTTGGGATCCTTCCGCGAAAGGCAGTGAGTCCAATCCGGCAATTAGAGCAACCATTCCCCCTCCCCTTGGGAGAGGGGGTCAGGGGGAGGGGTATGCGGGGGCCGGAGCCTTGCCGGAATCAAACATCGGCGCGGCGGCAGACGACCCCTCCCCTGGCCCCTCCCCCAAGGGGAGGGGGATTCGGTCGGTGCCATTTCGCAGGAGAAACCCTGCTCCGCGCCCCCCGCTCAGAAGGCCGGCTGGGTCTGGCGGCGGCGTTGGAGCAGGATGACGAGGATCAGGAGGAATACCGCGGGGATGTAGAAGAGTTCTTTCGCCATCCGCTCGTTCGGCACCAGGATCGTCTTGATGACGGTCGGCGTGTCGCCGTAGAAATCGAAGCTCCGGGCGAGCGCCTTGAGCGGGCTGGTGGGCAGCGGCTCTTCCATCTTCGCCTTGCCCTCCTCGACCATGACCAGCAGCCCGGCGGCGCGCAGTCGCGCCAGGCCCGTGCCCGGCTTGCCGAAGGGGATGGTCACGGTGGTTTCGTCGATCCTGTCCGGATCGTTGAAGTTGGGCCCGGAGACCGTGACCCGCAGCGTGCCGCCCTCGGGCACCTTTTCGACGACCTGCACGATTTCCGCGCCCGGCCGTTCGGCAAATTCCGGTTCGACCTGGTCGAGCCAGTAGCCGGGCCGGAACAGGCTGAAGGCGACGAGCAGCAGGATCGCGGTTTCCCAGATCCGGTTGCGGGCGAAGAAATAGCCCTGGGTCGCCGCCGCGAACAGCATCATGGCGACGACCGCAATGACAAAGACGATCACCGCCTTCCCGGCCGAGACGTCGATCAGCAGCAGTTCCGTGTTGAAGATGAACAGGAAGGGCAGCAGGGCGGTGCGGATGTCGTACATGAAGCCCTGGACGCCGGTGCGGATCGGGTCGCCGCCGGAGATGGCGGCGGCCGCGAATGCGGCGAGGCCCACGGGCGGCGTATCGTCCGCCAGGATGCCGAAATAGAAGACGAACAGGTGGACCGCAATCAGCGGCACGATCAGGCCGCTCTTGGCGCCGAGCGCCACGATCACCGGCGCCATCAGCGACGAGACGACGATGTAGTTGGCGGTCGTCGGCAGGCCCATGCCGAGGATCAGGCTCATCACGGCGACCAGGATGAGCATGATGATCAGGCTGCCGCCGGACAGGAACTCGACGAACTCGCCGACGACCTGGTGCGCCCCGGTGAGCGAGATCGTGCCGACGATGATGCCGGCCGCGCCGGTCGCGACGCCGATGCCGATCATGTTGCGCGCGCCGGAGATCATGCCGTCGACCAGCTCGCCGACGCTCTGCCGGAAGGCGCCGGCAATGTTCCCGGTGCCGCGGAACAGGGCCTTGAGCGGATGCTGGGTCAGCGCGACGACGATCATCGCCATGGTCGCCCAGAAGGCGGACAGCGCCGGCGACAGCCGCTCCAGCACGATGCACCAGATCAGGATGACGATCGGCAGGACATAGTAGAGGCCGGTGATCGCCGTCGCCCCGGCCCGGGGCAGTTCCGTGATCGGCGCGTCCGGCGGATCGACGACGAGGTCCGGCTGGCGCGACGCCAGCCACAGCAGGACGAGATAGGCGACCGCCGACAGCACCATGACGACGAAGAAGGCCGTGCCCGGCGCGATGACCTTGATCCAGCCAAGGCCGAAATAGACCGCGATGCCGAGCAGGGCGATGCCGATGAAGCCGCTGAGGAAGCCGATCAGCTTCTGCGCCACCGTCATGGTCGTCGACGGCTTCGGCAGCCCCTTCAGCCCCAGCTTCAGGGCCTCCAGATGCACGATGTAGACCAGCGCGATGTAGGACACGAGCGCCGGGATCAGGGCGTGCTTGATGATCTCGGTGTAGCTGACGCCGGTGAACTCGGCGATCAGGAAGGCCGCCGCGCCCATCACCGGCGGGGTCAATTGCCCGTTGGTCGAGGAGGCGACCTCGACCGCACCGGCCTTCTCCGGCGTGAAGCCCGTGCGCTTCATCAGCGGGATGGTGAAGGTGCCGGTCGTCACCGTGTTGGCGATCGAGGAACCGGAATAGAGCCCGCTCAGGGCCGAGGCGACGACGGCGGCCTTGGCCGGGCCGCCGCGCCGGTCGCCGAGCAGGGCGAAGGCGATCTTGATGAAGAAGTTGCCGGCGCCGGCCTTTTCGAGAATCGCGCCGAACAGGACGAACAGGAAGATCAGCGAGGCCGAGACCCCCAGCGCGACGCCGAACACGCCCTCGGTCTGCATCCAGAAATGCCACATCGCCTTGCCGAAGGACGCGCCTTTCCATTGCACGGCGTCGGGCAGCCAGTCGGCGTCGCCGCCGAAAACGTAGAGCACGAAAACCGAGGCGACCGCGACCAGCGGCAGGCCGAGCGCCCGGTAGACGGCGATCGCCAGAACGACCATGCCGCAGCTGGCGACGACGAGGTCGGTATCCGTCGGAACGCCGGCCCGTTCGGCGAGTTCGTTCTTGTACGCGATCATGTAGAGGCACGACGCGATGCCGACGGCGGCGAGCAGCCAGTCGTACCAGGGAATATGGTCGCGCGGCCCGCGTTTCAGCAGCGGGAAGGCGAAGGCGGCGAGCAGCAGGCCGAAGGCCAGATGGATCATGCGCGCTTCGGTATTCGGCACGACGAAGGGCAGGCCGGTCCACTCCTGCAGCGTGAACGGCACGGCCGAAGCGATGTAGAGCTGAAACAGCGCCCAGATGAAGGCGATGGCCGGAATCAGGTTGCGCTGCCATCCGCGGGGCGCCCGCCCGCCGGTGTCGACGCTGCTGACGAGCTCTTCGGCGGTCGGGCGTTGCGCGGCGGCTTCGGCCATCGGCTTTTCCTCAAGCGCTGCGAATCAAATCGATATACGGGTTAAACAAAAAAAGGGCGGGGCCGCGCCGGGCCCCGCCAATCCGTTCGGGCCGTTATTTGATCCAGCCCTTTTCCTTGTAGTATTTCGCCGCGCCGGCGTGCAGCGGCGCCGACAGCGAATCGCTGATCATCTCGCTTTCCTTCAGGTTCCGGAACGCCGGATGCAGCTTCTTGAACGCGCCGAAATTGTCGAACACCGCCTTGACGACGACATAGACGACATCGGCCGGCACCTTGGCGCTGGTCACGAAGGTGGCGCCGACGCCGAAGGTCTTGACGTCGGCCTTGTTGTTGTACATCCCGGCCGGGATCGTCGCGTTGCGGTAGAACGGCCATTTCTTGACCAGGCCGTCGATCGCCGGGCCAGTGGCGTTCACCAGATGCGCGTCGCAGGTCGCCAGCGATTCCTGGGTCAGGGCCGACGGATGGCCGACCAGCCAGAAATAGGCGTCGATCTTGCCGTCGCACAGCGCAGCGCCGGTCTCCGCGGACTTCATGGCGGTCGCCAGCTTCAGGTCCGTGCGCTTCCAGCCGAGGGCCGCTTCGATGACCTCCCAGGTGCCGCGCGTGCCGGAGCCCGGGTTGCCGATGTTGAGCCGCTTGCCCTTGACGTCGGTGATGTTGTTGATGCCCGAGTCGTCGCGCGCAAGGATCGTGACCGGCTCAGGATGCACGGAGAAGACCGCGCGCAGGTCCTTGAAGGCGCCCTGCTTCTTGAATTTCGACGTGCCGTTGTAGGCATGGTACTGCCAGTCCGACTGGGCGACGCCGAATTCCAGTTCGCCGGCGCGGATCGTGTTGATGTTGTAGATCGAGCCGCCGGTCGATTCGGCCGAGCAGCGGATGCCGGTCTTCTTGCGGTCGCGGTTGACCAGGCGGCAGATCGCGCCGCCGGTCGGGTAATACACGCCGGTGACGCCGCCGGTGCCGATGCTGATGAAACGCTGCTTCTGCGCCGACGCGCCGGTCGTCGTACCGGCAAATGCCAGGGCGGCGACGGCGGCGGCCGCAACGAGTTTGATCGTGGTAGACATGGTTCCTCCGGTTTGCTCCATGTGAAACTTTCCTTCGCGCCCCGCCGCAGCCGGGCGCGGCGCATCGCGGACAGACCGGGGACGGTTCCGCCTGTCCGAACGGGCGAATCCTAGCGCATAAACCGCCGGAATGAACGCAAAAATACCGCGCCGGCCTCACAGGCGAACTTTCGATTGCAAACGGGTTCGCCGGGCGGCCCCGAATTGAACGGGGAAGGCAGCGCCTATCTTCGGGCCGCCTCGACGAAGCGGTCGACATCGTCGGCGTCGGTATTGAAGGCGCAGACCAGCCGGATATTCGGCCGGTCGGGATCGCCCCAGTCGTAGAAGTCGAACCCGGCGTCGCGCAACCGCTCCGCGATATCGCCGGGGAGTGCGGCGAAGATCATGTTCGCGTCGACCGGATAGTCGATGGCGATCTCGTCGATTTCCGCGAGTCCCGCCGCGAGCCGGTCCGCCATCGCGTTGGCGTTGGCGGCAAGCTGCAGCCACAACCCGTCCTCGACATAGCGCGCGAGCTGGGCGGATACGAAACGCATCTTCGAGAACAGGTGCCCGCCGCGCATCCGCCGCCGGCTCAGGGTTTCCTCCAGGTCCTCGTTGAACAGCACGACCGCCTCCGCCGCCATCGCGCCGTTCTTGGTCGCGCCGAACGACATCAGGTCGATGCCGGCCTGCCAGGTGATCTCGGACGGCTCGCACCCCAGGGCGGCGACGGCGTTGGCGAAACGCGCGCCGTCCAGATGCACGAACAGGCCGTTGGCCCGCGCGACGGCGCAGATATCCCGGACCTCGTCGACCGAATAGACCGTGCCGCATTCGGTCACCTGGGCGATGGAGACGGCGGCGGCCTCCATGACATGGGGCAGGCGGGCCCCGCCCCCGCCGACTTCGCCGATCGCCGCTTCCAGCGCCGCCGCCGTCATCTTGCCGTCTGCGGCGGGAACCGGGACCAGCTTGGCGCCGTTGGTGTAGAATTCCGGCGCGCCGCCCTCGTCTTCGTTGGTATGGCTGTGCTTCAGGCAATAGACCGTGTTGAACGGCTGCGCGACGAGGCTGAGGCACAGCGCGTTGGCCGCCGTGCCGGTGGCGACGGGATAGACGATCGCCTCCGTATCGAACAGTTCGGAAAACCGCGCGTTCAGCCCGCCGGTCACGTCGTCGTTGCCATAGGGCCAGGCGCCCTGCGGCCCGTTGGCCTCGACGATCGCTTCCATGATTTCCGGGGCGACGCCGGTGACATTGTCCGAGGCGAAATTGACCGGCGCGAAGTCCGCCGGTTCGGCCGGGTTGAATGTTTCGGGCGCCGGAGCCGGCCGGAATGTCGGTTCTTTCATCGTATCCGCCTGCTTGCCACCCTGCGTTACTTGCGGCCCTGGGGGCCGGTAACCTGAATCCGGAACGGCGGCTGCCGGCGATCCATGGGGACCGCATAGATCACCTGCTCGCCCGAAGGCAGCCGCACCAGCACCGCCAGCGCGCCGCGGACCTGCGTTATCTGCAGCACTTTGGCCGCGGCCGGCAGCCCCAGCGACACGGCGTCGGTGCGCAGCTTGCCGACGGCTGCCGGGGCGGCCGATCCCGGCACTTCCGCTTCTCCGGCCTTGTAGACGATGCCGGCGACCAGCACGACCAGGCCGGCCGCGATCAGCACGCCCATGCCGATCACGGCGCCGACCAACAAACGCACCCGCGTCACGCTCACATTCCGACCCGCTGCCTGCTAGGATGACGCCGCCCTGCCCGGCAATGAAGACGCGACCGGCCCATGGACGACGAGCTTCCGGAAACCGAGACAATAGCCGAACCGGACCCGGTGTCGAGGTACGAGGTGAGAGCGGATGACGCATCGGCCGGCCGGCGCCTCGACGCCGTTCTCGCGGCGGCGCTCGACGGCCTGTCGCGCACCCGCATCCAGGCGCTGGTGAAGCAGGGCGCGGTCAGCGACGGCGACGGCCGGATCGTTGCGTCGCCCGCGATGAAGGTTGCGGCCGGCCAGCGCTTCACGGTCGACGTGCCGGCGCCCGCGCCCGCGCGGCCGGCGCCGCAGGCCATACCGCTCGAGATCGCCTTCGAGGACGATCATCTGATCGTGATCGACAAGCCGGCCGGCATGGTGGTGCATCCCGGAGCGGGCAGCCCCGACGGCACCCTGGTCAACGCCCTGCTCGCCCATTGCGGCGACGGCCTCTCGGGCATCGGCGGCGTCGCCCGCCCCGGTATCGTCCACCGCATCGACAAGGACACCTCCGGCCTGCTGGTCGCGGCCAAGTCGGACGCGGCGCACGCCGGCCTGGCGGCCCAGTTCGCGGACCACAGCATCGAGCGGCGCTACACGGCGCTGGCCTGGGGCGAGCCCCGGCCGCTCACCGGCCGGATCGACGCCGGGATCGGCCGCGATCCGGCGCACCGCACGAAAATGGCCGTCCGGCGCGACGGAGGACGGCCTGCCCGAACGTATTATGCGGTGACGGCGCGCTACGGCGGACTTCTCAGCCTGATCGATTGCCGGCTCGCGACCGGACGGACCCACCAGATCCGGGTCCATCTGGCGCATCGTGGCAATCCGCTGGTCGGGGATTATCTGTATGGCGGCCGCCGGCATCTGCCGCGGCCCTGGCGGGATACGGCGCCGGCTGCCGCCGTCGAAACCTTCGCGCGGCAGGCGCTTCACGCGGCCCGTCTGGGCTTCGTCCATCCGGTCACCGGCGAGGCCCTGTCGTTCCGGGCAGCATTGCCGCAGGACATCGCAGCACTGGTATCTGCCTTGAAACCGTTAAAAAATGCCGGGCAACTCTCTGCGGAGCAATGAGTTTCGCAATCCATGAGCGATCTTGAAAAGACCGGGGCCAATCCTCAAATACAAGGCGGGCGACAAGAGACCGGCAGCGCGCCGGCGCACGCCCCCGGAGGAAAGCGAGGCAAGACGAAAATGGCGACCTCCACGGCAATCGCGACGTTGCCGACGATCCCTTCCGTTGGACGGGACGGGAATCTGTCTGCCTATCTTGCGCAGATCCGCAAGTTCCCGATGCTGGAGCCGGAAGAGGAATACATGCTGGCGACCCGCTGGCGCGACCACGAGGATACCGAGGCCGCGCACAGGCTGGTGACCAGCCATCTCCGCCTGGTCGCCAAGATCGCTATGGGCTACCGCGGCTACGGACTGCCGGTCGCCGAGCTGATTTCCGAAGGCAACGTCGGCATGATGCAGGCGGTCAAGCGTTTCGACCCGGAGCGCGGTTTCCGCCTTGCGACCTACGCCATGTGGTGGATCCGCGCCTCGATCCAGGAATACA
>JAPPLJ010000025.1 GCA_028819475.1 Rhodospirillaceae bacterium | reverse complement strand
CCCCCCCCCCCCCCCCCCCCCCCCCCCCCCCGGGGGGGGGGGGGGGGGGGGCCGCCCCCCCCCCCCGCCAGCCGCCGCGCCGATATCCGATCCCGGCGCCACACCAGGGCCCGCGGACCCCTCCCCCTAACCCCCTCCCCCAAGGGGAGGGGGATTCATTCCGCAAACGCAGCGCCAAAGCCGAACGCCGCCGAATTCCCAACGCGATTTGCCGCCCCGGATCTCCGCTGCGC
Organism: Rhodospirillaceae bacterium; assembly: GCA_028819475.1. Lineage (NCBI taxonomy): Bacteria > Pseudomonadati > Pseudomonadota > Alphaproteobacteria > Rhodospirillales > Rhodospirillaceae > Rhodospirillaceae bacterium. The sequence goes on along the minus strand of JAPPLJ010000025.1, from coordinate 141,738 downwards.
TCCGTCCGGGGTGGCAAGGGAGGGTCGGTCGGGGCTGCGGATGCCGGGCCGATACCGTAGGGGAGGGTTTCAAACCCTCCCCAACACCATTGCGCCCCTGGGCCGGATCGAAGGGCGGGCCCCCGCAAAAAAAGGAGGCCCGGATGTCGCCATCCGGGCCCGGGAATTCTTCCGGAAGCGATCCGGGGCTCAGCGGCGGACCTTTTCGGGCTTGCCGCTCCGGACCGGCGATTGGCCCTCGCCCTTGCGGAGCAGGACGTAGCCGTCCTCGTCGGTGCCGAGCAGGCCCTTGCCGGGCCGCACGTCGCCATAGACCCAGGGTTTCTCCTTCGGCTCCTGGCCGGACCGCGTGATCCGCTGCCACCAGGATTCGGATTTACCCCCTGCCTTCTCACCGCTTGCCTTGGCGGCCTGTTGGCCCGCCGGCCCCGCCGCGGAGGATTGCTTCGCGGACGGGGCCATGCAGGCGCTGGCCGTCAGGGCCAGGCCGGCGGCCAGGGCGAGCGGCAGGAGGCCGCCCGCCCCGGGCCGGGAGAGGGAGAAGCGACGCACCGTGGCCGCTTCCGTGACGCCGCTGTCCGCCTAGAACTTGATGCGGACGCCGGCGACGAAGTTGATCACGCCGTCGCGCGAGAGCTGGCACTGATCGCCCGCGGCGGCCCTGGTGAACTGGCCTGCGTTGTCAGGGTCGGCCGTGTAGCACGGGGTTGCTTTCGCCCGGAAACCGGCAGTGCCGTCCACCGTTTGGGTCTCTGCCACAGCAGCGGTGTATTCATTCGCCGCTTCGGCTGCCGACACCTGGTGGGTGAGCGTGCCGCTGTCGTAGGACACGCCGGCATAGACGTCGGCCGCTGCGGCGTCGATCTTCTGGACGATCGCGACCCAGTATTGCTGGGCGACGCCCTGGAGCCCGTCGGTCGAGCGGTTGTAGCCGACGCCGATGGCGGTCCCGCCGGCGTCGTTGATCTTGCCGCTCCAGCCGCCGGAAACGCCCCACTGGCTGTTCTTCTGATTGGCAAGTCCGCCCGTCGGCGAGTGCGCTTCGCCGTCAGAGTCGTAGTGGCCGCTGAGGTTGAAGCCCGACGAATGCTTGACGCCGCCGGAAACGGCCCAGGCGGTCGTGTCGTTGTCGCGCTTGCGGTAGCCTGCGCCGAAGATGACGGTGAAGTCCTTCGTCCCCGGCGGGTTGCCGAAGTAGTTCAGACCGACAGACCAGCCCTTGCTCTCGCCGTAGGACGCGCTCGCCCGCAGGCCCATCAGGCTCGGCGTGTCGTAGCGGATCCGGTTTTCCCGCGCGCCGAAGAAGTTGAACGGCCGGTAGCCGCGCGGCTTGCCGCGGACGTTCATCGTCGACTCAACGCCGGCCGCGGACGCACCAGCGGTAGACAGGGCGCCCTGGCCCGGGGCGAGGACCTTGACGGTGGCGTCCGCCCCGACGCCGTCGGTGCCGTTGGCGCCGGCGAAGCCGTAGACGAAGCTGACGCCGGTCAGTTCCAGCAGGCCGGCCGCGTCGCCGGCGATCGAGCCGTGGCCCATCGAGACCTTGCCCATGTCCTTGTGGTCGAGCCACAGGTCGACATGGCGGGCGCGGACGCGCGAGTTGGCGACGCCGGCCGAGCTGGTCTCGCCGGTGCCCGAACGGCGGTTCTCCTGCCATTCGAGCTCGTGCAGGGCGCCGATGGTCAGGTTCGGGTTGGCCTTGCCGACCGCCCGGAGGCCGATGCGCGAGGACGAGCCGTCATTGTCGACGCTCGTGATCTCGGTCTCGTCGCCCGTATTGGCGAAACGGATCGCCCGGTTGACCTGGCCGTAGATCGTGACCTTCACGCGGCTGTTGCCCGACTGTATATTCTTGTCGGCAGGCTTGGCCATCATGGCCGACTTCATCTGGTTCTTGAGTAGCGTGACCTCACGCTCCAGATCGGCAACGCGCTTGTCCATGCCGGCCTTGGCCATCGACGCGGCCGACGCGGCCGAGATCGAAAGAGCCAAAGCGGAACCGGCAAGGAGAGCATATTTGCCTACGGATTTGACGACTCCCGTCATCTCCCTCTCCAATGCTGCTGCGTTGCCCGGCGGGCGGAACATCCCGGGGGACATCCCGGACCGGGGAACGCACGGTTGAACACCGAAACGAAAAACCGCCCGGATCGGTTCGTTCCCCGCTGCCCGCCCCTACGGGGCGCCGCAGGCGGGGACCGCTCCGGTCGGCAGGGCGTTGTATACGGGCGCGGGCGCGCAGCCGGTAGGAAATTCAATCGATTCCGAATTATTGTCCGGGTCGTGTTGCATAATTGCAACAAAGGGGCGGGGCGGGCTTCGATACGGCGCTGGCGCGCCTATTCGGCGGCGGCCTCGGTCCGGGGCAGCTCGACGGCGCGAAAATCATGCCGAAGTCCCGGAATCGCGCAAATCCTCGAAATTTGCCGCCCCGGACTTGATCCGGGGCCCAGGGGCGACCCGAAAGGCCTCGACTTGTGGCCCTGGACCCCGGATCTCCGCTGCGCTCCGTCCGGGGTGGCAATGGAGGGTGGGTCGGGTTAGCCGGGGGAACCTGCCCTGAGCGAAGCCGAACTGGCGGCTCGAAGAAATTTGCCTGTGGCTCCTGGGCCCCGGATCAAGTCCGGGGCGGCAAGCGTGTTTGTTTGTTGATGTAGCGCAAGACCCGGCGGAAGCGGCGATTTTCTGGCGGCCGTCTTACCGATTCAGGTCTTCGTACAGGTCGCGCCATTGCGGGTTGTCGCGTTCGATCAGAGCCAGCTTCCAGGAGCGGCGCCACTTTTTCAGCTTCTTTTCCTCGGCCATGGCGACAGCGACGTCTTCGTACGGCCGGGCATGAACCAGCCTCGTTACGCCATGTTTACGGGTGAACGCCGCGCCGGCACCGGGCCCTGTGCTCCCATACGCGGCGCGCCAAGTCGTTGGTCAGCCCGACATACAGGGTGCCGTTGCGCTTGCTGGCGAGAATGTAGACCCAATAGGGCATCGCCCGGCTCTTCCGGTTCGTCCGCCTGGCGAACTTCGCCGGCCCGCGCGGCTTTCGCAAGCCGCAAGCCTAACCACATGCCACACCACCATCCCCTGCCGCCCCGGACTTGATCCGGGGCCCAAGGGCGATCCGAACGACGTTTGCCTGTTGCCCCTAGACCCCGGATCTCCGCTGCGCTCCGTACGGGGTGGCAATGGACGGTGGGTCGGGGCGAAGCCGGCGCCAGACCGGTCCCCTGTCCCCGCCCCCAACCCCGCCCCTAACCCCGAAGGGCGCGGATCAGGATTTCGACGTCCTCGTTGATCGAGGGATCGACGGCGCGCAGCTCCTCGATCTTGCGGACCGCGTGCATGACCGTGGTGTGGTCGCGGTTGCCGAACTTGCGGCCGATCTCCGGCAGCGAGCGGCTGGTCAGCATCTTGGCCAGATACATGGCGATCTGGCGCGGCCGCGCGACCGCCCGGGCCCGGCGGGCCGAGGACATGTCGGTCATCTTGATGTTGAAATGGGCGCAGACGTTGCGCTGGATTTCCTCGATCGTGATGTGGCGCTCGTTGGCGCGCAGCACGTCCTTCAGCACGTCGGCGGCCATCTCGATGGTGAGCGTGCGGCCGACCAGGCTGGCGTGGGCCGCCATCCGGTTGAGCGCGCCCTCCAACTCGCGCACGTTGGACTGGATCTTGTGGGCGATGAATTCGAGCACCTTGTCCGGGAAGGCGCAGTCCATCTTCGCGGCCTTGGCCTGGAGGATGCTGAGGCGCAGTTCGTAGGTCGTCGGATGCACGTCGGCGACCAGGCCCCAGTTGAAGCGGGAGATCAGCCGCTCCTCGATGCCGGACAGCTCGCTCGGCGACTTGTCGGCCGAGACGACGACCTGGCGGCGCTCGTCCATCAGGGCGTTGAAGGTGTGGAAGAACTCCTCCTGGGTCGCGCCCTTGTCGGCCATGAACTGGACGTCGTCGATCATCAGCACGTCGACCGAGCGGAACTGCTCCTTGAAGGCCAGCGTATCCTTGAAGCGCAGCGCCCGGATGAACTGGTACATGAATTTTTCCGCCGAGATGTAGGCGACCCGGCGCCAGGGCGTGCGCTCGCGGATGCGCCAGGCCATGGCGTGCATCAGGTGGGTCTTGCCGAGGCCGACGCCGCCGTGGATGAACAGCGGGTTGAAGGGGATGTCCTCCGAATCGGCGACGCGCTGGGCCGCGGCGCAGGCCAGCTCGTTCGGCTTGCCGACGACGAAGCTGTCGAAGGTGTAGCGCGGCTCCAGCGGCAGGCTGGGCGTGCTATCGGCCTCCTCGTCCGGCCCGAAATCCCGCAGGGCGCTGCCGGCCGGGGCTGCGGCCGGACCCCGCGACGGGGCCCCCGCATGACCCCCTGTCCGACCGGGCACGCCGGCGGCCGGCGCCCTGCCGGTCATGGGGTGGGAGTCAGGACCGGATTCGGGCGCCGCCACCTTGGCCACCAGATCGACCGCCTCGATCGCCGGCAGTTCGGCGTGGAAATGGGCGAGGATGCGGTCGCGGTAGTTGGTCGACACCCAGTCGCGCAGGAAGCGCGACTTGATCGACAGGATGGCCGTCGCGCCGCGCACGGCCTCGAGGGTCAGCGGCCCGATCCAGCTCCGGAAGGCCTCGTCGCCGAATTCGCTGCGCAATCCGGCGCGGGCGCGCGCCCAGGCTTTCGACACAGCCGGCGACACTGCCGGCGATACCGTCGGCTCGACCGGCGCCCCACGGCCCGGCGTTGCGGCGGCGGCACCTGCGGACTGCATGCCGCCCGTCTCCTTCTCCATCCGTTACGTCCTCGCTCCGTCCCGGCGGCCGGTTGCCGCCAGCGTCGGTTTCAGCGTTTCATCCTGCGGCGGCCCGCGCCAACCGCCGCGCCTTTCTTCACGCCCTTCGGGCGTCAGTCCTGCCGCCAGGGCAGGCCGTCGGCCTTCCAGCCGCCGCGCGTCCCCCGGTGGCCCGCCGCGTCGCGGTCGCCCTCGAAGCCCGTGGCGACGTTGAAGCAGGGGCCGTAGCCCAGCGCCGTCATGGCGATCGCCGCATCGCGCGACCGCACGCCCGACCGGCACAGGAAATACAGCGCCGCACCCCGCGCCACGCCCGACGCCGCGACCGCCTCGGCAAAACCGGGATTGACCGCCATCGACGGAAAGCGTTTCCACTCGACCGTGACCGGCGCCTTGCCGAGCGCGCCGAGATCGGGCAGGCCGACATAGGCCCATTCGGCAACCGTGCGCACATCGACCAGCCGGGCATCGGCATCCGAAGACAAAGCAGTCCATGCTGCTTCCGGCGAAACGTCGCCGGCATAACCGACAATTCGTGACATGCGGCAATGGCGGAGAAAGAGTTGGGCGGCAGGAGCGCCAGTCTTGGCGGCGGACTAGTTACTGCCAATTCAGGCCTTGGGAGGCGGTTCCGGCCGGTCAGGCGCGCACGTCAAATAAAAGTAGACCATTACATTCCGCTCCCGTTTTTTTATTTAATTTCAGCTGGCAATTACTTGAGTTCCGCTGAAATTTGAAATAACTGTAATACAGGCTCCGGCGCGGCGCAACGGCAAAGATGGCGAATCCGGCGCCGGGCCGGGGCGGAAAAAGCGACCCTTGCCGGTCCTTTCCGGCAGCCTCCGGATCGTTGACGAAGCCGTTGATTTCCTGTCGTTTGTCCGCCGGCAAAATGGCCGCCGGGCCGGGCGGAACAGACTGAAATTTCCATAATCCGCGGGATCACGATGGCGTGGGACGAAAAAAAATTTGCCGGCTCCAGCGCCATCCGGCTGCTGCTGATCGGGCGCGGCTATGTCGCCCGACGGTTGACGAAGCGCCTGACCGGCCCGCCCGCGCCCGGCGCAACCGGGGCCGACACAACCGGGGCCGGCGGCTATTATACAGACCTGTCTGTCCTGGGCGCGACCCACCGGGCGGGCGCCGCGCCGCGGCAGCCGGGCGATTTCCCGTTCGGCGACAGCGCCGCCGCCGGGCCGTTGCTGGCGCAGGCGACCCATCTGCTGATTTCGGCGCCGCCCGACGCGGCGGGCGACCCGACGCTGCGCTGGCTGGGCCGTGACGGACTGGCGGCGCTGCCGGCGCTGCGCTGGATCGGCTACCTCTCCTCGACCGGCGTCTACGGCGACCATGGCGGCGCCTGGATCGACGAGACGGCGCCGCTCCGCCCCCGGGGCCCGACCGCGGAGCGCCGGGCGCGGGCGGAAGCCCAGTGGCTCGATGCGCGCAGCCCGGCGGGCGGGCGGCGCGGCCTGCCGGTCACCGTCTTCCGCCTGTCCGGCATCTACGGACCGGGGCGCAGCGCCTTCGACGCGCTCGCAGACGGCACCGCGCGCCGCATCGACAAGCCGGGCCATGTCTTCTGCCGCTGCCATGTCGACGACATCTGTGCGGTGCTCCGGCGGTCGATGGCCGGTGCCGGGGCCTCCCCGATCTACAATGTCGCCGACGACCTGCCCGCGCCGCAGCGCGCCGCGGTCGAGTTCGCCGCCGGGCTGACCGGCGCCGCGCCGCCGCCGCTCGTGCCTTACGACCCGGATGCCCTGCCGGCCGCCCTGCGCCGCTTCTACGAAGCCTGCCGGCGCATCCGCAACGGGCGGATCAAGGACGAGCTAGGCGTCACCCTGCGCTATCCGACCTACCGCGAAGGCCTGCAGGCAATCGCCGAGGAGGAGGGGCGGGTCTGACCGGGTGCGCCGGCCAACGGATACCGGGCGGGAGCAGGCGATGAAGCGCCGCCGTCAAATATCCAATGATGCCGCCCCGGACTTGATCCGGGGCCCAGGGACGACCCGAAGAAATTGCCCATGGCCCCTGGTCCCTGGAGCGTCGCTGCGCTCCGTCCGGGGCGGCAAAGAGGGGCGCCGCCGAACGGCGCGGCGCGTATCGAAAGCCTGCCCTGAGCCGGCCAACGGGCGGCCCGGCGATCAGCCCGCCCCTTCCGCAACCAAGCGGCAGACCTCGCCGGTGATGCGGATCAGCCGGTCCAGGTCGTGCGGTTCGGACAGGCGGTGGTCGCCGGCCTTGACGAGGAGGATTTCGACGTCGGCGCCGGCGAAGGCGTCGGCGACCTTGAGCGCGTGGCGCCACGGCACGTCCGCGTCCGCCATGCCCTGAATGATCCGCACCGGCCCGGCGAAGGGAAAGGGCGCGCGCAGGACGAGCCGCTCCCGGCCGTCCTCGATCAGCCGGCGGGTGATCGGCGTCGGCTCGTCGCTGTAGTCCGACGGTTCGTAATGAACCCCGTCGCGCTCCAGATCGCGGCGCAGGGCCGGCGAGGCGTTCGCCATGATCAGGTCTTCGGTGAAGTCCGGGGCCGGCGCGACGCCGACCAGGCCGGCGATCCATTGCGGGGCGACCCATTGCGGGGCGGCCCATTGCGGGGCGGCCCGGTGCGGCCCGTTTCGTTCGGCGAGGGCGCGGGCGGCCAGCATCATGATCCAGCCGCCCATGCTGGAGCCGACCAGCACCAGCGGGCCGGCGGTCAGCGCCTCGATGGCGAACACGGCGTCGTCCGCCCGCTGGCCGATCGTTCCGTCCTCGAAGGACCCGGAGGACAGGCCGTGGCCGGTATAGTCGAACCTGAGGAAGCCCCGGCCCTCGACCCGGCACCGGGCCTCCAGCGCCAGCGCCTTGCCGCCCTCCATGTCGGAGCGGAAGCCGGGCAGGAAGACGACCGTGGGCGAGGCCGCCGCGCCGCGGCCCTCTGTCCGCCGATAGGCGATTGTCGCGCCGTCGCCGGCGCGCGATAAGAAGCTGGGCGCGTCCACCGCAAATTCCATATGATTTCGGACGCCCGGCGCCGCCGGGCGGCGGCGGATGCGAGCGGCGCACGAAAGCACGACGGACGGAGATGGGCAACCCGGCAACCAGCCAGTCCGGACGGTCCGCCGGCTTGGGCCTTACCGTGCTCCAGGTCCTGCCCGGGCTGGAGACCGGCGGGGTCGAGCGCGGCGCCGTCGATGTCGCCGCCGCCGTCGTGGAGGGCGGCGGGCGGGCGCTCGTCGTCTCGTCGGGCGGCCGGATGGAAGCCGAGCTCAGACGCGTCGGCGCCGAGCATGTCACGATGCCGGTCAACCGCAAATCGCCCGGACATCTGTGGCGCAACGCCGGGCTGCTCGCCGGCCTGATCCGCCGGGAGCGGATCGACATCGTGCACGCCCGGTCGCGGGCGCCGGCCTGGAGCGCCCGGGCGGCGGCGCGGCGGGCCGGGGTGCCGTTCGTCACCACCTTCCACGGCATTTACGGGACCGGCTTTCCCCTGAAGAAATCCTGGAACCGGATCATGGCCGCCGGCGACCGTGTCATCGCCATTTCCGGTTATGTCGCCGACCATGTAATCCAGCGCTACCGAACGCCGGCCGAGCGCGTCGTCCTGATTCATCGCGGCGTCGACCTCGACCTGTTCGACCGCCGGGCGGTTACCGAGGCGCGGGTCGTGCAGCTCGCCGAGGCTTGGCAACTGCCGGACGGCGTGCCGGTCGTGATGCTGCCCGGACGGTTCACCCGGCTGAAGGGCCACGCCGTCCTGATCGACGCCCTGGCGCAGGTGCGGCGCCGGGACGCCCTTGCGCTGCTGATCGGCGCCGACGCGGGCCGGGCCGGCTATCGCGACGAATTGCTGAAGCGGGTCCGGCGCCGGGGGCTGGAGGGCGCAGTCCGCTTCGTCGGCCATTGCAACGACATGCCGGCCGCCTACATGCTCGCCGATGTTGTGGTCAGTGCATCGACGCAGCCGGAGGCGTTCGGCCGGACGGTGGCGGAAGCCCAGGCGATGGGCCGGCCGGTGATCGCGACCGACCATGGCGGCGCGCGGGAAACGGTCGTTCCCGGCCGGACCGGCTGGCTGACGCCGCCGGGCGACGCGCAGGCCCTGGCGCACGCCCTCGACGCGGCGCTGTCGATGACGGCCGACGAAAGGAGCCGCATGGCGCGGACGGCGGTCGACAATATACGGCGCAATTTCTCGAAGCGGGTCATGACGGACCGGACGCTGGAGGTGTATGCCGAGCTTGTGCGTGAACGCGGCGCGGCGCGGCAGCGGGGCCGGCAAGGCTGACCGGACGCGCTCAGGCTCCGTCGCGGTGTACCTTGAGCAGATGCGCCACCCGCCGGTCGAATTTATTCAGCTGGCGGCCGATCAGGTAGCGCTCGAACCGGGGATGGAGCCGTGCGAGCCATCGCTGCCTGCGGTTCTGCCAGCCTTCCGCGATCACCAGACTCCAGGCGTCGTCGCCCGCCCGCACCGCGAGGACGTTGTGCGGACCCGAATCCCGGGTCAGGAGACGGTGTGTCCGTTGCCATTGCTTCAAATCCTCGATCGCCCGGTCCAGGGCGGGCGACAGACCTCGCTCGCGGATGACATCGGCAAGATTGCGGGATATCCGGCCATCAGCGTCGCGGTACATCCGCATGACGATACCGGGGCCCAGGTCGGTTTCGACCACGCCCTCGATTTCCGGGATCCGGTCGAACATCGCCTCTTCTCCCCGCTTCTTCAACAGGGCATGGTCTTCGAGATCCAGCCTTTGCTGGGCGTGACATTCCGGGCCGTCGGCCCGGGCGGCCACCTTGACGCACAGGGCGGCATTCGCCGGGTGGACGTAGCAGTGCCGCTTGCTGCCCCTGGCGAACGGTTCATCCCCGGAAAGGACAAGCGGATCGGAGGCTGATGACGGGATCGGTTTTTTGAGCATGCCGCTCCATTCATTCTACGGACGGGCCGGCAGGTGTAAACGTTTCGGGTGGCGCGTCGAAATAAGCCGCCCGGCAGCGCCGGCCATCTTGACATCGCCGGCCTGCGCTTCGATATTCCGCGCCATGACGTATCCGACGACCGCGACCATGACCACGACCGCGACCCGCTGCGGGGGGCCGTGACGTCCGGTATGGCAAATGTCCGGACCAGCGACCCTCCCGGCCGAAGCCCGGAGGGTTTTTTGATGCCTTACGGCGGGGAAAGCGCCCGATGACAGCAGCCTTTCCCGACCGGAAACGAAGAACGAGACGATGACGGACCAACCTTCACACATCGCGGTGGAACCTGCGGACCGGCCGGCGCCGCCAAATGTAAATCGGGCCGACGTAAATCCGGCGGACCGGCCGGTCGCGATCTCCCTGCCCGACGGCAGCGTCCGGCAGTATCCGGCGCCGGTAACGGGCGCGGATGTCGCGGCCTCGATCGGTCCGGGCCTGGCGAAAGCGGCGCTGGCGGTCCGGGTCGACGGCGAACTGCGCGATCTCGCCCGCCCGATCGAGGCGGATGCGGCGGTCGAGATCGTCACGCTCAAGGACGACGCGGCGCTGGAGCTGATCCGGCACGACGCCGCCCATGTCCTGGCCGAGGCGGTGCAGGAGCTTTATCCCGGCACCCAGATCACCTTCGGCCCGGCGACGGAAGACGGCTTCTACTACGATTTTCACCGGGAGGAGCACTTCACGCCGGCGGACTTCGAGGCGATCGAGGCGCGGATGCGCGAGATCGTCGACCGGAACGAGGAGATCGTGCGGGAGGTCTGGGACCGCGACGACGCCGCGGACCATTTCCGGCAGGCCGGCGAGAGCTTCAAGGCCGAATGGGTCGGCGAACTGCCGCCCGGCGAAGAGCTGACGATGTACCGCCAGGGCGGCTGGATCGACCTGTGCCGCGGCCCGCATCTGCCCTCGACGGGCAAGCTGCCCAAGGCGTTCAAGCTGATGAAGGTGGCCGGCGCCTACTGGCGCGGCGATGCCGCCAACCCGCAACTCCAGCGTATCTACGGCACGGCCTGGCGCAGCGAGAAGGAACTGAAGGCCTGGCTGCGCCTGCTGGAGGAGGCCGAACGGCGCGACCATCGCCGCCTCGGCCGGGAGATGGAACTGTTCCATATCCAGGAGGAGGCCGTCGGCAGCGTGTTCTGGCATCCCCACGGCTGGACGCTCTACCGCCTGTGCGAGGACTATATGCGCGCGCGGCTCGAACGGGCCGGCTATGTCGAGGTCCGGACGCCCCAGATGATCGACCGGGTGCTGTGGGAGCGCTCCGGCCACTGGGAGAAGTTCCGCGAGCACATGTTCACGGCCGACGACGAGCGCGAGCGCGTCCTCGCCCTCAAGCCGATGAACTGCCCGGCCCACGTCCAGATCTTCCGGCATCTCGGCATCGTCAGCTACCGCGACCTGCCGCTGCGCATGGCGGAATTCGGCACCTGCCACCGCAACGAGCCGTCGGGCGCGCTGCACGGCCTGATGCGGGTGCGCGCCTTCACCCAGGACGACGCCCACATCTTCTGCACGCCGGAGCAGATCAACAGCGAGGCCAAGGCGTTCTGCGACCTGCTCTCGTCGGTCTACCGCGATTTCGGCTTCGAGGACGTGACGATCAACTTCGCCGACCGGCCGCCGGTGCGCGCCGGCGACGACGCGACCTGGGACCGCGCCGAGGCGGCGCTCATGCAGGCGGTCGAGGCGGCGGGCATCCCGTTTGCGATGAATCCGGGCGAGGGCGCCTTCTACGGCCCCAAGCTGGAATTCGTGCTGCGCGACGCGATCGGCCGGGACTGGCAGTGCGGCACGCTGCAGGTCGATTTCGTCCTGCCGGAGCGGCTCGACGCGTCCTATGTCGGCGAGGACGGCGAAAAGCACCGGCCGGTCATGCTGCACCGCGCCATCCTGGGCTCCTTCGAGCGTTTCATCGGCATCCTGATCGAGGAAAACGCCGGCCGCCTGCCGCTCTGGCTCGCGCCGGTCCAGGTGATGGTCGCCACGGTGGTCGGCGATGCCGACGCCCATGCGAAGAAGGTCGCGGAACGGCTGGCGGCGGCGGGCCTGCGGGTCGAGACCGACCTGCGTAACGAGAAGATCGCTTACAAGGTCCGCGAGCATTCGACCGCCAAAATCCCGGTGATCGCCGTTGTCGGCCGGTCCGAAGCGGAAGAAAATACGGTTTCCCTGCGCCGGTTGGGCGGAAAAACGCAGGAAGTGCTTGCCTTGGAAGCCGCGGTCGATACACTGTCGGCTGACGCTGCGTCGCCGATCCAACAATAGCCGAGGTTTTCAGTAACAACAGTGCTCCGGATCGTGCGGGGCGCTGATATCGGTGTTTGCCCGTTCCGCGGAGGAAGTCCGGAAGAATCGGGCAGGAACGTAGACGAAAGGAAGCCAGCCCATACGACGCCCAATCGGTCCCATTGCGCCGGTCCACGAAGGCCCGCGCATCAACGACATGATCCGTGTTCCCGAGGTTCGCCTGATCGACGAACAGGGCATTCAGATCGGCATCGTGCCAACAGAGGATGCGCGCCTGCGCGCTTCGGATGTCGGCCTCGACCTGGTCGAGGTCTCGCCCAACGCCGAGCCGCCGGTCTGCAAGATCATCGACTACGGCAAGCTCAAATACGAGAAGCAGAAAAAGAAGAACGAGGCCCGCAAGAAGCAGAAGACCATCGAGGTCAAGGAAATCAAGATGCGGCCCAACATCGACACGCACGACTATGACGTGAAGATGCGCGCCATCAACAAGTTCCTCGGCGAAGGCGACAAGGTGAAGGTGACCCTGCGCTTCCGCGGCCGCGAGCTGGCCCATCAGGAACTGGGCCTGAAGCTGCTCGAAAAGGTCCGCGACGCGCTGGAGGAACAGGCCAAGGTCGAGCAGTTCCCGAAGCTGGAAGGCCGCCAGATCACCATGGTCATGGCGCCGCGCTGAGCGGCGTGACCAAACCCCTCCATCGTCATATCGACCGGAGCGATCCGAAGGATCGCGGAGCGGAGATATCTTTCCTGCGCGGTGCAATGGTCGAAGCGCCGTCGCGAAAAGATTTCTCCACTGCGCCCCGGATTGAATCCGGGGCTCCGGTCGAAATGACGGGTTGGGGTTCGCTTGGCCCGACACGCCGTTATGGAACACGAAGCGGGCGAATGCCGCGGCAGCCGCCGGCCCGGTCCCGGATAACGGACTTGCCATAACCGGCCCCTCCCGCCAGTCTCGGCCCTGACCGCTTCTGCTAGAGGTTACCCGACCGTGCGCGTCGTTTCGCTGATTTGCAGCGCCACCGAAATCGTCTGCGCCCTGGGCCGCGGCGGCGATCTGGTCGGCCGGTCCCACGAATGCGATTTTCCGCCCGGCATCGAGGCGCTCCCGGTGCTGACCGCGCCGCAATTCGAGATCGCCGGCGCCAGCGCCGAAATCGACCGGCGGGTCAAGGATCTCGTGCGCGACGGGCTGGCGATCTACGGCATCGACGCCGAGTTGCTGCGCGACCTGCGGCCCGACGTGATCGTCACCCAGGACCAGTGCGAGGTCTGCGGCGCCAGCCTGGCGGACGTCGAGGCGGCGGTCGGCGACTGGACCGGCACGGACGTCCGGATCGTGTCCTGCAAGCCGCTCGGCCTGGAGGACGTATGGACCGACATCCGCAACGTCGGCGACGCGCTGGACGCCGGCGATGCGGCCGAGCGAGCGATCGCCGGATTGCAGGCGCGCATGGATGCGATCGCCGCGGCGGTGGCCGAAATGCCGGAAAAGCCGACCGTCGCGACGGTCGAGTGGATCGATCCGCTGATGGCCGCCGGCAACTGGATGCCGGAGCTGGTGGCGATGGCCGGCGGGCGCAACCTGTTCGGCGCGGCCGGGGGCCACGCCCCCTGGATATCGTGGGCGGACCTGCGCGCGGCCGATCCGGACGTCGTCCTCGTCCTGCCCTGCGGTTTCGACATGGACCGCAGCATCGCCGAAATGCCGGCGCTGACGGCGCAACCCGGCTGGGCCGGGCTGAGCGCCGTACGGAACGGCCGGGTCTTCGTTACCGACGGCAACCAGTATTTCAACCGGCCGGGCCCGCGCCTCGCCGAATCGCTCGAGATCCTCGCCGAAATCCTGCACCCGGCGCGTTTCGGATTCGGCCGGGAAGGAAAGGGCTGGCGCCCCTACGCCGGATAGCCGTTTCGTCCGCTTCGCCTACAGCGCCCGGCGCGCCTTCATCGCGGCGGTGAGCGTGCCGTCGTCGAGATAGTCGAGTTCGCCGCCGACCGGAACGCCGTGGGCCAGCGCCGTGACCCGGACGCCGGCATCGGCCAGCCGGTCGGCGATATAGTGGCCCGTCGTCTGGCCCTCGACCGTGGCGTTGGTCGCCAGGATGACCTCGGCGATCGCCGGGTCGGAGGCCCGGCGGATCAGGGCGGGAATGCGCAATTCGTCCGGGCCGACGCCGTCGAGCGCCGAAAGCGCGCCGCCGAGCACGTGATAGCGGCCCCGGAAAATGCCGGCGCGCTCCATCGCCCACAGATCGCCGACTTCCTCGACCACACACAGCGCCGCCGGGTCGCGGCGCGGGTCGGCGCAGATGCCGCAGGGATCGGTGGTATCGACGTTGCCGCACAGGCTGCAGGCGCCGACCTTCTCGACAGCTTCGGTCAGGGCACGGGCGAGCGGCGCCATCAGCCCGTCCTTCTGCTTGACCATCCGGAGGGCGGCCCGGCGCGCGCTGCGCGGGCCGAGCCCCGGCAGTTTCGCCAGGAGCTGGATCAGCCGTTCGATTTCGGCGCCGGCCACGGAACCGGCACTCAGAACGGCAGCTTGAGGCCGCCGGGCAGGTTCAGCCCGCCGGTCAGCTTCGACATTTCTTCCTGCTGATGCGCCTCGACCTTGGATCGGGCGTCGGCGAAGGCGGCGACGATCAGGTCCTCCAGGACCTCGATTTCCGAAGCGACCGCCGCGGACGGATCGATTCTGACCGACGTCACCTCGTTCCGGCCGTTCATCGTGACCGTCACGAGGCCGGCGCCGGCGCGGCCTTCATGCTGCGAATCCGCCAACTGCTGCTGCATGGCCTCCAGCCGGGCCTGCATCTCCCCGGCCTGTTTCATCAGGTCGCCGAAATTCTTCATGCCGCGTCTCCTTCCGGATCGGTGCGGTCGCCCTGCCCGGAGTCAGACACAGAGTCAGACACAGGGCCGGACATCGGGCCGGATACATTCGTCAGCACGCTGCCCTCGAACCGGTCGAGCACGGTGCGCACCAGCGGGTCCTGCGCCGCTTCGTCCATGAGCTGCTGCCGGGCCGCTGCGTCCTGCTGCTTCAGGGTCGGCGCGCCCGGCGCGTCGGACACGGCGACGATCCAGCGCTCCCCGGTCCATTCCTGCAACAGGGCGGCAACCCGGCCGGAAAGCTCGCGGCCGGCGCCGGCTTCGGGGCGGATTTCCAGCATGCCGGCATCGAACGAGACCGGATGAACCGAATTGTAGAGCTGCCCGTAGAGAATCATCTCCTTGCGCTCGCGGAACAGGTCGACCAGCGCCCGGAAATCCGCCGGGGGAGCGGCCGGGGTGGCATCGACGGCGTCCGGCGGCCGGCTTGGCGCCGGCACGGACGCTTCGGCGGCGATTTCCGGACCGCCCCCCGCCGCGCGCGCCAGCGTGGCGGCTGGCGGACCGCCGGCGCCCGCCGGCATATCCGAAGGCGGATCCGGCGGCGCGTCCTGCAATCCGGGGCCGGGTGGAGCATCGGCGGGCCGGACCGGCGCGGGAAGCGCTTCTCCGGAGAGGGAGTCTTCGGGGGGAGTTTCTTCGGGACGGGTCTCTTCCGGCGGGGGCGCGGCGCGCTCGGGCAGCGGCGGTTCCCCGGCCGCGCTCCCGGTCCGGTCCGGCGCGGATGGCGCCGCGCCGTTGCCCGCCGCGGGCGCGGCCGGCGCAGGCCGGGAGGCGGCGGCGGCCTCCGGACCGGTGCGATTGTCCAGCCGCTGGACCAGATCGGCGGGCGTCGGCAACTCGGCGGCATAACACAGCCTGACGATCAGCATTTCCAGCGCGGTCATCGGCTGCGGCGCCAGCTGAACCTCGCCGGCGCCTTTCAGCAACATCTGCCAGGCCCGGCTCAGCGCGCCCATCTGCAGCCGGCCGGACAGGGCGGCGGCGCGCTGCGCATCGGTCGCCGTCGCGCCGGCGCCCGACGCCGCGGCATCCGGCGTCAGCTTCAGCCGCGTCAGCCAGTGGGCGATATCCATCAGGTCCTGGACGATGAGCAGCGGCGCGGCGCCGTCGCGATACATTCCGGCGGCGCGGTCGATCGCGCCCGGGGCGTCGCCCGCGGCGATCCGTTCGAACAGGTCGAGGGACTGGGACCGGTCCGCCATGCCGAGCAGCGCGCGCACCCGGCCGGCCGTGACCGGACCCGCTGCGCCATCGGATGCCCCGTCCGGTTCGCCGTCCGGCTCGCCGCCCGGCCCGACATTCGTTTGCGCGATCACCCGGTCGAGCAGGGAGAGGCCGTCGCGCACCGACCCGTCGGCCGCCCGGGCGAGCAGGGCGATGGCCTCGTCCGAAACCGCGGCCCTCTCGCGGCCAGCGATATCGGCGAGATGGGCGGCCAGTTCGGCCTCGTCGAGCCGGCGCAGGTCGAAGCGCTGGCAGCGCGACAGAATGGTCACCGGAACCTTGCGGATTTCCGTCGTCGCAAAGACGAATTTCACATGCTTCGGCGGTTCTTCGAGGGTCTTCAGCAGGGCGTTGAAAGCGTTCCTGCTGAGCATGTGGACTTCGTCGATAATATAGATCTTGAACTTTGCGGCGACCGGCCGGTAGCGCGCGCTGTCGATGATCTCCCGGACATCGTCGACGCCGGTGTTGGAGGCGGCGTCCATCTCCAGCACGTCGACGTCGCGGTCCTCGGCGATCGCCACGCAGTGGACGCAGACGCCGCACGGCTCGATCGTCGGGCCGCCCGTGCCGTCCGGGCCGACGCAGTTGAGCGCGCGGGCGATCAGCCGGGCGGTCGTCGTCTTGCCGATGCCGCGCACGCCGGTGAGGATGAAGGCGTGGTGGACCCGGTTCAGCCGGATGGCGTTGGTCAGCGTCCGGACGAGGACGTCCTGGCCGATCAGTTCATCGAAGGTGGCGGGCCGGTATTTGCGCGCAAGAACGCGGTATTCCGGACCATCCTGCGGCGGAACCGTTTCTGCGGGTTCGGGACTGTCGGCCATAGAACTCCGGAGGCGTCGCCGCGCTGCCGCGCCGCGCCGGCCAGGGTGCCCGTCGAGCGGACGCGAAGGGAAACGGTGGAAGACCGGACAGCGACCCGGGCAAAACTCGTTACGGCTGCTTCCTTCCGGACCTGACCGGGTTGGCGAGGCGCCCGTCCGCGCCGGTCTTCCGAATCGAGTATATCAGGTTTCCGGCGCGAAGGCGCAAGCGGAGACTGCGCCGGCGCCCGGCGGGCGCGGCGCGCGCCTCATGCCGGACCGGTCATGCCGGATATGCGCCGGAGCGGACCGAAATTCATTCAAATCGTGCCGGAACGGGCCATATAACAGGCGACAGCCGGTTCCGCCGGGCGCCGCGCCCCGGAAACCGGGCCGCCGCGAACGCTGTAAAACGCTGTTGGACAGACCCGCCGGAAAGCGCCGGCGACCCCGAAGGGCAATCATGAAGACTTGCGCACAGATGCCGGCCGGGCCGCCGTTCGGGCCCATCGCCTCGCCGTCCGGTCCGGCGTTCCGGGCCGCCGCATGATTCTGCTGATCGCGGAGGTGGCGGGCGGGCTTGTCCTGCTTTACTACGGCGGCGAATGGCTGGTCCGGGGCGCCGTATCGCTGGCCAACCGATCGGGCGCATCCCCGCTGGTCATCGGCCTTTCGGTCGTCGCGGCCGGCACTAGCGCGCCGGAACTGTTCGTCAGCCTCATCTCCGTCTGGGAAAACAAGCCGGCGATCGCCATCGGCAATGTCGTCGGCAGCAATATCGCCAACATTCTGCTGGTGCTGGGCATGGCGGCGCTGATCTGGCCGGTCGTTGCGCGGACGAGCGTCATCCGGTGGGACGGCCCTGTCCTGATCGCGGCCACCGTCGTGTTCTGCGCCCTGGCGAGCTTCGGCGAAATCGGCCGCCTGGCTGGAATTTTCATGATTCTCTGCCTGGGCCTCTACCTCTGGCGGTCCTACCGCCTCGACCGGAAGGACATGCGGGCGCGCCGCGAGATCGAGGAGGAAGTCGCCGAACTGGGCGGCGATTACGGACCCCGGCGGATCGCGATCTATCTGATCGCCGGATTTGCCGGCGTTATCGGCGGCGCCGAGCTGCTGGTATTCGGTGCAGCCGGAATAGCGGCCGATTTCGGCATTTCCGAGGCCGTGATCGGCGTTACGCTGGTCGCGGTCGGCACCTCGCTGCCGGAACTGGCGACCGCCGTCGCGGCGGCGCGCAACCGCCATACCGAACTGGCGCTCGGCAACGTGATCGGCAGTTGCATATTCAACATCCTGGCGATCATCGGCATCGTTTCCCTTGTGCGTCCGCTCGCCGTCCCTGAAGAAATCCTCGCCTTCGATCTGTGGGTCATGGGCGGCGTCACCCTGGGCTTCATCGCACTGACCCGGGCAACGCCCCGGCTGGGCCGGACAATCGGCGCGATTATGCTGCTGTGCTATGCCGCCTATATCGTCTCCCAGTTCACCGGACTGTCGGCCATGCCGGCGATGTACCGGCCCGCCTGACACCGGCTCTGACACGCGTCCCGACACCGGATTCCGACGCCGCCATGACCGATAGCCGACCGGAAATCGCCCCCACGACCGCGCTTGTCACCGGCGCGGCGACGCGGATCGGCCGGGCGATCGCCCTTGGCCTGGCAGCCGAGGGATGGACGGTGGCGGTCCACTACCGCCGCTCGGAGAGCGAGGCGCTCGAAGTCGTCGACCTGATCCGCGGCAATGGCGGCCGGGCGGCGCCGGTGCAGGCGGATCTTTCGGCCGAGGCCGAAGCAGCCGCGCTGCTGCCGTCGGTTCACCGGACCGTCGGGCCGGTCGGCTGCCTGGTCAACAACGCCAGCGAATTCGAACGCGACGAAATCGGCGACATGAGCCGGACGAGCTGGGACCTGCATCTCGAGACCAACCTGCGCGCGCCAGCGCTGCTGATGCAGGACATGGCCCGGCTGCTGCCGGACGGCCGGAACGGCGCCATCGTCAATCTGCTCGACCAGCGCGTGCTGAACCTGACGCCGCATTTCGTCAGCTATACGGTGAGCAAGGCCGCCCTGTGGACCCTGACCCGGACCATGGCGCTGGCGCTGGCGCCGCGCATCCGGGTCAACGCGATCGGGCCGGGGCCGACTTTGCCGAGCAAACGGCAGAGCCGGGCCGACTTCGACCGCCAGATCGGCAAGCTGCCGCTGCGCTGCGCCGGCACACCGCAGGAAATCGCCGCGGCGATCCGGTTCATTCTCGCCATGCCGTCGATGACCGGCCAGATGATCGCCCTGGACGGCGGCCAGCATCTGGGCTGGGCGCAGCCGCGCGAGGACGGCGGAGACAGGGAATGATCCGCGCCGGCGCCTCTCTCATGTGATTTATTTCATAGAATGGACAGGATCCAATGACGCGACCGCTTGAAGCGATGGTTCCGCACCTGGCCTCGGGCTCCGATTCCCCGCGGCTCGCCGACACGCTGGGCGGGCAGCGCCACATCTTCGTGCGCGACCTGGTCCTGAGCTGCAATATCGGCGTCTACCGCCACGAGCGCGATGCGCCCCAGCGGGTCCGGCTGAACATCGACCTGGCGATCGCCGACGACGCCGCGGGCGCGACCGACCGGCTCGAAGACACCGTGAGCTACGAGCAGATCGTCGACCGCGCCTGCGCCATTGTCGACGCCCGGCACTACAATCTGGTCGAGACGCTGGCCGAAGCGCTGGCGGCCATGTGCCTGGACGACCCGCGCGTGCGCGCCGCCCGCATCCGCGTCGAGAAGCTCGACGTCTTCGCCAACACCGGCGCCGTCGGCGTCGAGATCGAACGGCCGCGCCGCGGCCGGCCGGAAAAGTGATGTGGCGTCGTGGGTTACGCCGTTTGTTCACACGCTGTCCGAAGCCGCCGCCTGTACCGGTTTAGAACCGGTCTGCCAGTCTCGTTACGGAACCGCGACGTCGCGACGGCCTAATAAATATTAATTTTCAATGCGTTAGGCGATTCTGCCCAATAAACCGGCAATGATTTCCGCGACGCGGGATTCTGCGGAATCTCCGCGCCGCCAAAGGTTGTCCCACAGACTTATCCACAGAGTTCGTGGACAAGCGCCGGCGCCCGGTACCGCACCGAAAAATCGTTGCCGATTCAATCGGCTAGCCCGATCGGGCGGCGCCGCGGTCGATTGACGCCGCCGGTTTCGGGCGCAACATTAGCGCCATGGCGTCGAAAACCAGACCGAAAGCGGCGCGGGAGGAACGCGCACCGGTGATTCCTGCGGCAGCCCCGGACCGGGCCGTGCCCGCCTCCCTCGCCGCCGGCGCCGCTTACCTGAAGGGCGAGCTGCCCCGGCTCTCCGCAAGTCCCGGCGTCTACCGCATGATCGACCGCCGCGGCGAGCCGCTTTATGTCGGCAAGGCGCGCAACCTGCGCCGCCGCGTCGCCAGCTATGCGACGCCGGCCAAGCTGCCGGAACGGCTGCGCCGCATGGTCGCGGAAACGGCCCTGCTCGAGATCGTCGAGACCCATACCGAGGTCGAGGCGCTGCTGCTCGAATCGAACCTGATCAAGCGGCTCCGCCCCCGGTATAATATCCTATTACGCGACGACAAGTCCTTTCCCTATATCCGGATCGGCAAAAAAGACCCGCGCGCCGCGCCGGAGAAGCCGGGCCGCTGGCCGCGCATCACCAAATACCGCGGCAGCCGGCGCGAGCCGGGGTCCTATTTCGGCCCCTTCGCCTCGGCCGGCGCCGTCAACCGCACGCTGAACGCCCTGGAACGGGCCTTCCTGCTGCGCTCGTGCAGCGATTCGATGTTCTCGTCGCGCACCCGGCCCTGCCTGCTGTTCCAGATCAAGCGGTGCAGCGCGCCCTGCGTCGGGCGGATCGGCGAAGCGGACTACGGCGCCCTGGTCGCCCAGGCCGAGGCGTTTCTCTCCGGCCGCGACGGCGCGATCCAGCGCGACCTCGCCGGGCGCATGGAGGAGGCCGCCGAGGCCCTGGAATTCGAAACCGCCGCCTATCTGCGCGACCGCATCCAGGCGCTCGCCCATATCCAGACGCGCCAGGACATCAACCTCCCGGTGCCGGACGATGCCGACGTCGTCGCGGTGTGGCGCGAAGGCGAGCACAGCTGCATCCAGGTGTTCTTCTTCCGCGCCGGCCGCAACTATGGCAACCGGGCCTACTATCCGCGCCACGACAAGTCCGCCGACGACGCGGATATTCTGGCCGCCTTCCTGGGCCAGTTCTACGACAACAAGCCGCCGCCCTGCCTGGTCCTGACCAGTCTGCCGGTCGCCGACGAGGCGCTGCTCGCCGCGGCGCTGGGCGCCAGGGCCGGGCGGAAGGTCGAGCTCGCCGTGCCCCGGCGCGGCGACAAGCGCAAGCTGATCGAGCACGCGCTGGCCAACGCGAAGGCGGCGCTCACCCGCCGGCTGTCGGAAAACGCCTCGCAGCGCCGGCTGCTCGACGGGGTGGCCGACGCCTTCGGCCTGGACGCGCCGCCGGAGCGGATCGAGGTCTACGACAACAGCCACGTCTCCGGCACCGACGCCGTCGGCGGCATGATCGCCGCCGGCCCCGCCGGGCTGATCAAGACCGCATACCGGAAATTAAACATCCGCTCGACGAGCTTGGCGCCGGGCGACGACTACGCCATGATGCGCGAGGTGCTGACCCGCCGCTTCAGCCGGGCGATCCGGGAGGATCCGGCGCGCGAAACAGGGATCTGGCCCGATCTGGTGCTGGTCGACGGCGGCCGCGGCCAGCTGGGCAGCGCGCTGGCGGCGCTGGCCGACCTGGGGATCGACGATCTTCCCGTGGTCGGCGTCTCGAAGGGGCCGGACCGCAACGCCGGCCGCGAGGCCTTTCATACCGCCGACGGCCGCAGCTTCGGCCTGCCGCCGAACGATCCGGTGCTGTATTTCCTGCAGCGACTGCGCGACGAGGCGCACCGCTACGCTATCGGCGCTCACCGCACCCGGCGGGCCAACGCCCGGACCCGCTCGGCCCTCGACGACATTCCCGGCGTCGGCGCCCGGCGCAAGCGGGCGCTGCTCAACCATTTCGGCTCGGTGCGCAATATCGAGCGGGCCGGCCTGAGCGACCTCGAGACCGTCGACGGGATCAGCCGGACCGTCGCCCGGACCGTGTTCGACTGGTTCCACGCCGAAGCCTGAGCGCCATCGGCCTGCCGGAGAGCCCGCCCTTGCCCGTTTCCCGATCGACCCTGCTGCAGGCCCCGAACCTGCTGACCCTCGGCCGGATCGCCCTCGTGCCCTTCTTCGTCGCCGCCTTCTGGCTGCCCGAGCCGGCGCTCCACTGGGCCGCCTTCGGGCTGTTCGCGCTCGCCGGCGTCACCGACTGGCTGGACGGCTGGCTGGCCCGGCGCACCGGTCAGGTGTCGGACTTCGGCCGGTTTCTCGACCCGATCGCCGACAAGATCCTGGTCGCGGCGGCGCTGGTCATGCTGGCGGCGACGGACCGGCTGTCGGACGCCGGCGTCATCGCCGCGCTGATTATCCTGGTGCGCGAACTGGCGGTCGCCGGCCTGCGCGAATTCCTTGCCGGCACGGCGGCGCTGCCGGTATCGCCGCTCGCCAAATGGAAGACGGCGGTGCAGTTCCTCGCCATCGCCGTGCTGCTGATCGCCGGCGCGTTCGCCGATGGCGCGGCGCTCGCTGTGGCGGGCGAGGCGCTGCTCTGGCTGGCCGCGCTGCTCGCCGTCGTCACCGGCGCGGCCTATCTGCGCGCCGGCCTGCGCCAGATGGACCGGTAGACCCGAGCGGGGCGGCGGATCACGCCGGGATCGGCGCGATGCCGAGGCGCTCGAACAGCGCCGCGTCGCGCGCGCGCTCCGGATTGGGCGTCGTCAACAGTTCGGGCCCGACGAAGATCGAATTCGCGCCGGCGAGAAAGGCCAGCGCCTGCATCTCGTCGGACATCCGCTCGCGTCCGGCGGAAAGGCGGACCACCGAACGCGGCATGGCGATCCGCGCCGCCGCGACCGTGCGCACGAACTCGAAGGGGTCGAGCGGATCGGTGCCGTTGAGCGGCGTGCCCGCGACCTGCACCAGCATGTTGATCGGTACGCTCTCCGGATGGGCCGGCAGGCTGGCGAGCGTGGCGATCATCGCCGCGCGGTCGTGCCGGGATTCGCCCATGCCGACGATGCCGCCGCAGCAGACCCGGATGCCGGCGTCGCGGACACGGGCCAGGGTCTCGAGCCGGTCGCGATAGGTCCGCGTCGTGACGATCTCGCCGTAATAGTCCTCGGACGTGTCGATATTGTGGTTGTAATAGTCGAGGCCGGCGTCGGCGAGGCGCGCCGCCTGGGCTGCGCTCAGCATGCCGAGGGTCGCGCAGGTCTCCATGCCCAGCGCCTTGACGCCGGCAACCATGGCCGCGACCGCCTCCAGGTCCCGGTCTTTCGGGCTGCGCCAGGCGGCGCCCATGCAGTAGCGCGTCGCGCCGGCATCGCGGGCGCGCCGGGCCTCGGCCAGCACCTTGTCGAGCGGCATCAGCTTCTCCGCCGCGACGCCGGTGTCGTAGAGCGCGCTCTGCGGACAGTAGGCGCAGTCCTCCGGGCAGCCGCCGGTCTTGACGCTCAGCAGCGTCGACAGCTGCACCCGGTTGGCGTCGAAGTGGCGGCGGTGCACGGTCTGGGCTCGGAAGACGAGATCGGCGAAGGGCAGCGCCAGGAGCGACTCGACCTCTTCGGCCGACCAGTCGTGCCGGAGACCGGGTAACGCCCCGGACGGCGGGTCCGTGCAGACCGCTCCGATTTCGTCCATGATCGGCTTTCTCAGGGTGCAACGGCGGCAGGATAGGGCCGTTCCCCGCCGGGTCAAGAAATCGGCATTCCGGAGGGGCCGCAGGGACGGGCGCGACTGCCCGGGCGACGCGACGCTCGGTTGCAGCCGGGCCCGGAAACGAAGCGGCGCGGCGCGCGTTGACTCCGTTTCGTAACATCCAATATGGTGCAGTGCGAAAAACGGGGGCCGGTCCGGATGCCGGAGCCGGCCTCCTGCCATACCGGATCGGATCAACGGACGCCGCCGGGCGCGACAACCCCGTCACCCAAAGGGGCGCCGCACCGGCCGCACTCTTTCGGAAAAGCCGCCGATGAAAGTCCTCGTCGCTGTCAAGCGCGTGATCGATTACAACGTGAAGGTCCGCGTGAAATCCGACGGCTCGGGCGTCGAGCTCGCGAACGTCAAGATGTCCATGAACCCGTTCGACGAGATCGGGGTCGAGGAGGCCGTGCGGATGAAGGAGGCCGGCGCGGCGAGCGAGATCGTCGCCATCAGCCTCGGCGTCCAGCAGTGCCAGGAAACCATCCGCACCGCGCTCGCCATGGGCGCCGACCGCGGCATCCATGTCGTGACCGACGATCCGCTGGAGCCGCTCGCCGTCGCCAAGCTGATCGCTGCCGCGGTCGCGAAGGAAAATCCCGACATGGTGATCCTGGGCAAGCAGGCGATCGACGACGACGCCAACCAGACCGGCCAGATGCTCGCCGCCCTGCTCGGCTGGCCGCAGGCGACCTTCGCCTCGGAAGTGACGGCAGAAAACGGCGGGCTGACGGTGACCCGCGAGGTCGACGGCGGACTGGAAACCATCAAAACGAGCCTGCCGGCGGTCGTCACCACCGATCTGCGCCTCAACGAGCCGCGCTACGCCTCGCTGCCCAACATCATGAAGGCGAAGAAGAAGCCGATCGACCGGCTGACTCCGGAGGAGCTCGGCGTCGATACCGCGCCGCGGCTGGAAGTCCTGAGCGTCGTCGAGCCGGAGAAGCGCGCCGGCGGCGTCAAGGTCGAGAGCGTGGCCGAACTGATCGGCAAACTGCAGAACGAAGCGAAGGTCATCTGACCGGCAGGATTTCGGCCGGCGGGGCGCTCCATGGCCCGGACCGGCGGACGGAAGGAGACGGCGGGACATGACGGTTCTCGTCCTTGCGGAACACGATAATGCCAGCCTGAACGTCGCGACGCTCAGCGCCGTAGCCGCCGCGCAGGATATGGGTGGCGACATCCACATGCTGGTCGCTGGCGAAACCTGCGGCGCCGTTGCGGAAGAGGCCGCCCGCGTCGGCGGCGTCGGCAAAGTGTTGCACGCCGACGGCCCGCATCTGGCGCACGGCCTGGCCGAAGACCTGGCGGCCCTGCTCGCCGGGCTGGCCGCCAATGGGGCCGGGGGCTATTCCCATCTGGTTGCGACGGCGACGACCCACGGCAAGAACGTCATGCCGCGGGTCGCGGCGCTGCTCGACGTGCAGCAGGTTTCCGACATCACCGGCGTCGAGAGCGCGGACACCTTCGTCCGGCCCATCTACGCCGGCAACGCGATGGCGACCGTGCGCTCGACCGACGGCGTCAAGGTCGTCACCGTGCGCCAGACCGCGTTCGACGCTGCCGACGCCGAGGGCGGCCCAATGACGGACGGGGCGGCCGTCGAGACGATCGACGCGGGCGCCCACGTCGAAGGCAGCGAGTTCGTCGGCCAGGCGCTTTCCAAATCCGACCGGCCGGAGCTGACCTCGGCCCGGGTCGTGATATCCGGCGGGCGGGGCATGCAATCGGGCGAGAATTTCCCGATGCTGGAGGAGGTGGCCGACAAGCTGGGCGCGGCGGTCGGCGCGTCGCGCGCCGCGGTCGACGCCGGCTTCGTGCCGAACGACTACCAGGTCGGCCAGACCGGCAAGGTGGTGGCGCCGGACCTCTACATCGCCGTCGGCATCTCGGGCGCGATCCAGCATCTCGCCGGCATGAAGGATTCGAAGGTCATCGTGGCGATCAACAAGGACGAGGAAGCGCCGATCTTCCAGGTCGCGGACTACGGTCTGGTCGCCGACCTGTTCAAGGCGGTGCCGGAATTATCGGCCGAACTGGACAATATCGAGGTGCGCAGGTAACGCTCCGGTGCGCGGCCGCCGTCCCCGACGGGCGGGCGGCCGCGGTGTTGAAAGGATCAGGACGCTGACAATCGAGAAAGTGGGCGTCATCGGCGCCGGCCAGATGGGCAACGGAATCGCGCACGTCTCGGCGCTGAACGGCTATGACGTCGTTCTGAACGACATCGACGAAGCCGCGCTGGACCGGGCGATGGCGACGATCCGGGGCAATCTGGAACGCCAGTTGCGCCGCGGGGTCATCGCCGACCGGGATATCGACGATGCGCTGTCGCGCATCGTGCCGTCCCTCGGACTCGAGGCGATGCAGGAATGCGACATCGTCATCGAGGCGGCGACCGAGGACGAGGCGACCAAGCGCGCCATCCTCAAGGATCTGTCCGGCAACCTGAAGCATGACGCGATCATCGCGTCCAACACCTCCTCCATCTCGATCACCCGCCTGGCCGCGGTGACCGACCGGCCCGAGCGTTTCATCGGCATGCATTTCATGAATCCGGTGCCGATGATGCAGCTGATCGAGCTGATCCGCGGCCTGGGGACGAACGAGGAAACCTACAAAACGGTCGCCAGTCTGGCGCGCAACCTGGGCAAGACCGTCGCCCAGTCCGAGGATTTCCCCGCCTTCATCGTCAACCGCATCCTGCTGCCGATGATCAACGAGGCGATCTACACGCTCTATGAGGGCGTCGGCACGGTGGAAGCCATCGACACGGCGATGAAGCTGGGCGCCAACCACCCGATGGGGCCGCTGGAGCTGGCCGACTTCATCGGCCTCGATACCGCGCTCGCCGTGATGCAGGTGCTCTATGACGGGCTGGCCGATTCGAAATACCGGCCCTGCCCGCTGCTGGTGAAATATGTCGAGGCCGGCTGGCTGGGCCGCAAGGTCAATCGCGGCTTCTACGACTATTCCGGCGATACGCCCGTCCCGACGCGGTAGACGCCCGCGGCCGCCGTATCGCCGGGGCCGCCCTTCGAAAGGACCGGGGTGAACCTGCGCGAAGACCCGGCGCGGCTGTGCGCCCACGCGGCGCTGGTCGATGTCCTGCACCGCCGGCTGCCGCTGGACAGCGCGCTGGCGCCGCGCCTGGACGGGTTGGCCGACGACCGGGATCGGCGCTTCGCCCACCGGCTCGTGCTCACGGTTCTGCGCCACCGCGGCATCCTGCAGGCCGCGGTCGACAGCCTGCTCGACCGGCCGTTGCCGGCCGGGCGGAATCGCGTGCACGTTCTGCTCGAAACCGGGCTCGCCCAGCTGCTGCTGCTCGACATCCCGGACCATGCGGCGGTTGACAGCAGCGTCGCGCTGGCCGGCCCGTTGCGGCTGGACAAATACCGCGCGCTGGTCAACGCCGTGTTGCGCCGGGCGCAGCGCGAGCGCGGCCGCCTCGAGGCGATGCTGGACGCGCCGTTCGCGGCGCTGCCCGAATGGCTGACCGCGCGCTGGATCGACCGGTTCGGGCCGGACGCCGCGGCCGGCATCGCCGGCGCCCTGCGCGCCGAACCGCCGCTCGACATCAGCGTCGCCCGCGACCCTGAGGGCTGGGCGGCGCGGCTGGGCGGCGCGGTTCTGGCCGGCAACACGGTGCGGCGGGCGAGCGGGCCGGTCACCAGCCTCGACGGCTACAGCGACGGCCGTAGCGGAGGGGGCGGCCACGACGGAGGGGGCGGCTGGTGGGTCCAGGACGCCGCGGCAGCCCTGCCGGCGCGCCTGCTTCCGGTGCCCGAAGACGGCCTCGTGCTCGATCTGTGCGCCGCGCCGGGGGGCAAGACGGCGCAACTGGCGGCTTCGGGCGCGCGGGTCGTCGCCGTCGACCGGTCGCCCCGGCGCCTGCACCGGCTGCGCGACAACTTGCGCCGGCTCGGGCTGGAGGCGGACATCGTGCCGGCCGACGCCGTTTCGTGGCGGCATCCGGAGCCGGTCGGTGCAATCCTGCTGGATGCGCCGTGCAGCGCCACCGGCACGCTGCGGCGCCGGCCCGACGTCGCGTGGACCAAGACGGCGGCCGATATCGCCGCGCTGGCCCGCGTGCAGGCGGGGCTGCTCGCCAACGCGGCGGCGCAACTGCGGCCCGGCGGCATCCTCGTCTATACCGTTTGTTCGCTGGAAGCCGAGGAGGGGCCGGACCGGATCGCCCGCCTGCTGGCCGAAAACCCGGCGCTGGAGCGCGTGCCGGTCGAGGCGTCGGCGCTCGGCCCGATGGCCCCTGCCGCGACGCCGGAGGGCGACGTGCAGACCCTGCCCTGCCATCTGGCGCAGACGGGCGGCATGGACGGCTTCTTCATCGCCCGGCTCAGGCGGCGCGCCTGAGCGAAATCCGGCCTGTTGACGGGGCCATGAACCGCACCGGGCCAATTCGCTTCATTTTCGCCGCCACTTCATTCAATTAGAGGAGGAATCCGCGACCTCCCCTCCGGCTCGTCCGGGAAAGCGCCCGTCATGGCAGAACCCGTGCTCATCGCCCCCTCGATCCTCTCGGCCGACTTCGCCCGCCTGGGCGAGGAAGTGCGCGCCATCGACGCCGCCGGCGCGGACTATATCCATATCGATATTATGGACGGCCATTTCGTACCGAACCTGACCATCGGGCCGGGCGTGGTGAAGGCGCTGCGCCCGCATTCCGACAGGCCCTTCGACGTCCATCTGATGGTCACGCCGGCCGATCCGTTCATCGACGCCTTCGCCGAGGCCGGCGCCGATATCGTCACGGTCCACGCCGAGGCCGGACCGCACCTCCACCGGACCCTCCAGAAAATCCGGAGCCTGGGCCGGAAGGCGGGCGTGTCCCTCAATCCCGGCACGCCGGCGGCGGCGGTCGAGCCGGTGCTGGACATGGTCGATCTGATCCTGGTCATGTCGGTCAACCCCGGCTTCGGTGGCCAGAGCTTCATCGCCTCCCAGCTCGACAAGCTGCGCACGCTGCGCCGCATGATCGAGGGGCAGGACCGGCCGATCGACCTCCAGGTGGATGGCGGGATCAACGCCGAAACGGCGCCGCTGGCGATTGCCGCGGGCGCCAGCGTCCTGGTTGCCGGCACCGCCGTTTTCGAGGGCGGGCCGGAGCGTTACGCGGCGAACATCCGCCGCCTGCGCGGTCACTGACGTGCGGCGGCGCTTCGTGGCCAGGGGCTATTCGATATCGGTACGGCGCGGCGTCGAGAGCCTGCGCATGCACCTTGCGGGCGCCTGGTACCGCAGCGCCCTCTACCAGTGGCGGCTCGGCGGTACGCGGGCGACCCAGGTCCTGCTGGTGCCGCACGATCCGTGGCCCGGCGATTCGGAGGTCGGCAAGGCGATCCTGCGCGGCGCCTTCAATTTCAGGAACGACAGGATCTGGCGCGGCGAGGAACTGCCGCTCGAGCCCCACGATTTCGCATGGCTGCGCGACCTGCGGGCGACCGGGTCCGACGCCGGCCGCCGGCTGGGCCGCGAACTGATGAGCGACTGGATCGACCGGTTCGGCCGGTACCACCATCATGGCTGGCGCGCCGATATCGCCGCCGAGCGGCTGATCAACTGGCTGAGCCAGTACGACTATTTCTGCCGGGGCGCGGAAGACCGGTTTCGCGACCGGGTTCTCCAGAGCGTCCACCGGCAGGCCAGGCATCTGTCGAACGTGACGCGCAAGACGACCCGCGGCGCCAGGAGGGTACGGGCCGCCAAGGGCCTGATCTATGTCGGCGCCTGCCTGCCCAGCGCCCATGCCCGGCTGTTCAGGGGCCTTACGCTGCTGGAGCATGAAATCGAGCACCGGATCCATGCCGACGGCGGCGTCGCCGAACGCTGTCCGACCCTGCAGCACGAAATCCTGCGCGACCTGATCGACGTGCGCAGCGTGCTGGCGTCGAGCCATCAGGACGCGTCGCCCGTGGTTCAGGGCGCCATCGACCGGGCGGCGCCGATGCTGCGCGGCATGCGCCTGGGCGACGGCGCGCTTGCCGTGTTCAACGGCAGCTTCGAAGAGCAGGACTGGCAGATCGACATGACGCTGAACCAGTCCGGCTCGACCGGGAACCCGCCGGAGCATCCGCCCCATACCGGCTTCCAGCGCGTCATCGCGGGGCGCACGATGGTCGTCATGGACACCGGCATGCCGCCGGCGCCCGGCCATGACGATCTGGCCCATGCCGGCCTCCTGAGCTTCGAGATGAGCGCCGGGCGGTCCCGTCTGATCGTCAATTGCGGCAGCTATTGGAAACGCAACAGCGACTGGGCCTTCGCCGGGCGGATCTCGGCGGCCCATTCGACGCTGGTCGTCGCGAACCGCAATTCGTCGCAACTGCACCGCAACGGCGGTCTGGGCCGGCGGCCGGCCAAGGTTGACGCCGACCGGAAGGACCTGCAGGGCGCCATCCTGATCGAGGGAAGCCATGACGGCTATGCGCCGGCCTTCGCCGTGGTCCACAGGCGGCGCCTTTACGTCTCGGCCAACGGCGAGGATGTCCGCGGACAGGATATCCTCTCCCGCCCCGAGCAATCGCGCCGCAATGCGGATGTCGAGTTCGCCGTCCGCTTCCATCTGCACCCGGACGTTTCCATCGATTCGATGTCGATCTGGGAAAAGGGCGGCCGGATCATCGATTTCAGCCGCCCGGGCGCGGGAAGCTGGCAATTCCACACCGAGAGCGGCGTCACGATCGGGGTCGAGGACAGCTTCTACCAGGGCATGCGCAACGAGCGGCAGCGGACCCGCCAGATCGTCCTGTCCGGCGAATATCGCGGCGCGGAGCCCCGCTCCGTGCGCTGGGCGATCCGGCGGCGCTGACGCGCTGTGAATTCCGGCGGGTCGGTTCCCGCCGGGGCAGTTGCGGCGCCCGGCGGCTCAGAGCGACCAGCGGCGGACGGTCTCCGGCAGGGCGAGCCCGCGCCACATCCCCTTGATATCGGCGAGCAGGCCGCCGTCGCGCAGCAGCCGGCGGAGATCGGCGGCGCCCAGGTCGCGGTAGGGATCGTGCATGACGGCGCCGACGACGGCGTCGTAGGGCCCGCCGGCCAGATCCGGCACCAGCGCGATGCCGTGCGCCCGCTGCGCCTCTTCCGGATCGGCGAAGGCGTCGTGGACCCGGACGGTGTGGCCGGCGGCGGACAGCGCGCGGACGATATCGATGACGCCGGTGTTGCGCAGGTCGGGCACGTTCTCCTTGAACGCAAGCCCGAGGATCAGGATGTCCGACGGTTTGCCGAGTGCGGCGTGGACCGATTGCGCCACATAGCGTCCCATGCCGTCGTTGATCCGCCGGCCGGCCAGGGTGATCTCCGGATCGTGGCCGACCTGCGCCGCCTTGTGCGCCAGATAGTAGGGATCGATGCCGACGCAGTGGCCGCCGACCAGGCCGGGCGCGAAGGGCAGGAAGTTCCATTTCGTGCGCGCGGCATCGAGCACGTCGTAGGCGGACAGGCCCAGCTTGTTGAAGATCATCGCCGCCTCGTTGACGAAGGCGATGTTGATGTCGCGCTGGGCGTTCTCGATCACCTTGGCCGCCTCGGCGGTCCTGATATCCCGGGCGACGAACACCTTGCCGCCGGTCACCTTGCCGTAGACGGCGGCCAGCATGCCGGCGACCTCGGCGGTTTCGCCGGCCACGACCTTGGTGAGCTCGGCCAGCCCGTGCTCCCGGTCGCCCGGATTCATGCGCTCCGGCGAGTAGCCGAGGAAGAAATCGGCGCCGGCGGCGAGGCCGGAGGCCCGCTCCAGGATCGGCCGGCAGACTTCTTCGGTCGCGCCCGGATAAACGGTGCTTTCGAGGACGACGGTTGCGCCGGGGCGCAGATGGGCGCCGACGGCCTCCATGGCAGCCCGGGCGGCGCCCAGGTCCGGCGCGTTGCGCGCATCGACCGGTGTCGGCACCGCGACGATGAACAGGCCGGCGCCGGCCATCGCCGCGGGATCGGCGGAAAAGCGTGCCGATGTCGCCGCTAGCGCCTCGTCCGGCACTTCGCGCGTGACATCCCGCCCGGCGCGCAGGGCGGCGATCCGCTCCGGGTCCCGGTCGATCCCGGCAACGTCGAAATGCCGGGCCAGCGCCACGGCAAGCGGCAGGCCGACATAGCCCAGGCCGATAACGGCGATCCGGTCGGGAAGTTCCATGCTGGCGAAACGTCTCCTGCGTCGAGGGTGCGGCCGCCGCACGGCGGCCAAAGCCGTTATGCGCCGCCCGCGCCATCCGGCATGTGCGGCATTTTCTTCGCCGGGCGCGTTGGCCGGATCTCCTTTCTCCAAGGGCTTCTTCTGCAAATGGCTGCAAACCGAATTCGACAGAGAAAGCAACGCATTCCCCCTCCCCTTGGGGGAGGGGGTTAGGGGGAGGGGTCCGCGGAACCTGACGCTGCGTCGGGATCGGACGTCGGTGCGGCGGCTGACGACCCCTCCCCTAGCCCCTCCCCCAAGGGGTGGGGGAATCGGTCGGTGGCGATGGGGGTCGTGACCGCAATGCGCAATCCGGGTTAGATTCGGTGCCCCTTTCCGCCCGCCGTTTCCCGGCCGAGGACCGATGACCGACCCCCTTCCCATCGCCCGCGCGCTGATCTCGGTGTCCGACAAGACCGGCCTCGCCGGCCTGGCGGAGGCGCTGGCGGCGCGGGGCGTCGAGATCCTGTCGACCGGCGGCACGGCGCAGGCGTTGCGCAACGCCGGCATCGCCGTGACCGACGTGTCCGCCCATACCGGCCATCCGGAAATCCTCGACGGCCGGGTCAAGACGCTCCATCCGGCGATTCACGGCGGCATCCTCGCCCGGCGCGACGACGCGGATCACCGGGCGGCGCTGGCGGCGCACGGCATCGGCGCGATCGATCTGGTCGCCGTCAACCTCTACCCGTTCGAGGACACCGTCGCCGGCGGCGGCGATTTTGCGGCCTGCGTCGAAAATATCGATATCGGCGGCCCGGCGCTGATCCGGGCGGCGGCGAAAAACCACGAATTCGTGACGGTCCTGACCGATCCGGCCGACTATCCGACGTTCTTGAACGATTACAATGAAAACGACGGGGCGATTTCCGCCGAACTGCGCCGGAGCCTGGCGGCGCGGGCCTATGCCCGGACCGCGGCCTACGATTCGGCGATTTCCCGCTGGTTCGCCGCGCAGGACGGCGAGCCGTTTCCGGAGCGGCTGACCGTCTCCGGCCGCCGCCGGCAAATTCTGCGCTACGGCGAGAACCCGCACCAGGAAGCCGCATTCTATGCAGACGGTAGCGCGCCTTACGGCATTGCGGACGCGGTGCAGGTCCAGGGCAAGGCGCTAAGCTACAACAATATCAACGATGCCGACGCGGCCTGGGAGCTGGCGGCGGAATTCGACCGGCCGACGGTCGCCATTATCAAGCACGCCAACCCGTGCGGCGTCGCCAGCGCCGATTCGGTCGCCGACGCCTGGCCGCTGGCGCTCGCCTGCGACCCGGTCAGCGCCTTCGGCGGCATCGTCGCCTGCAACCGGCCGCTCGACGGCGCCGCGGCGGAGCGGATCGCGGAAATTTTCTCCGAAGTCATCGTCGCGCCCGACGCCGACACCGAGGCGCGGCGCATCCTGGGCGACAAGCCGAATCTCCGCCTGCTGCTGACCGAACACATGCCCGATCCGGCGGCGGACCGGCTGACAGTGCGCAGCGTCGGCGGCGGGTTCCTCGTCCAGTCGCGCGACGCCGCCGTGACCGCGGGCGACCTCGCCGTGAAGACCCGCCGGGTGCCGACCAAGACCGAAGTGGCGGACATGCTGTTCGCCTTCACGGTGTGCAAGCATGTCAAATCCAACGCCATCGTCTATGCGAAGGACCGGCGGACCGTCGGCATCGGCGCCGGCCAGATGAGCCGGGTCGATTCCGCCCGGATCGCGGCGCAGAAGGCGGCGGACGCCGCCCGCGCCGCCGGGCTTGAGGAATCGCCCGCCAAGGGCTCGGTCGTGGCCTCCGACGCCTTCTTCCCGTTCGCCGACGGGCTGCTCGCAGCGGCGGACGCCGGCGCGACGGCGGTCATCCAGCCCGGCGGCTCGGTGCGCGACGACGAGGTGATCGCGGCGGCCGACGAACGCGGCCTCGCCATGGTGTTCACCGGCCTGCGGCACTTCCGGCACTGAGCGCGCCGGTTATTCCGGGACCGCCTCCTCCGGCGCAACCTTCCCGGTATCGACCTTCAGCAGGATCACGGCGCCGATCACCAGGAATGGCACGACGGTCGCCATGCCCCAACGCGGGCCCGCGGCCAGGGTGACGGCGCCGAAAATCCACGGGCCGAGAAAGGCCGTGCATTTTCCGGCAAAGGCGTAGAGCCCGAACATCTCGGCCTCCTGCCCCCGGGGCGCGAGATGGCTCATCAGCGAGCGGCTTGCCGCTTGGGCCGGGCCGAAAAACAGGCCCATGATCCCGCCGAGGACGTAGAACCAGGTCTTGTCGCCGACAAACAGCATCGGGATGCCGCAAACCGTGACGCCGGCGACGCCCAGAAGCACGGTCGACTTGGCGCCCAGCCGGTCGTCCAGCCAGGCGAAGGCGAAGGCGCCGAGGCCGGCCGTGACATTTACGATGATGCCGAATATCAGGACCTCCGCCGTGCCCATGCCGAAGACCGTGGCGGCGTAGATCGCCCCGACGGCGAAGATCGTGTTCAGTCCGTCCACATAGAAGATCCGGGCGATCAGGAAGCGCGCGATGTTGGCGTGCTTGCGGACATTGGCCAGGGTGTTGCCCAGCGTGCGCAGCCCGGCGCCGACCGCCCGGCCCATGGGCAGCCCTGCCCCCGGCGTATCCGCGGTGAGAAAGAACAGCGGCAGGCTGAAGACCAGCGCCCACGCGGCGACGATCGGCCCGGCGATCCGGATATGCTCGGCGGCAGACTTGTCGAGCCCGAAGGGCGCGACCTGCGGCTGCACGAAAACGAACAGCAGCAGGACCAGGCAGGCCAGGCCGCCGATATAGCCCAGCCCCCACGACCAGCCGGAGAGCCGGCCGATATGGCTCGCCGGGGCGAGGCCGGGCAGCATGGCGTTGTAGAAGACGAGGCCCATCTCGAACCCGATCACGCCGATGAAGGCCGCCGTGAGCACGAGGACCGTCGAGTCGACGCCCGGCGCGCCCCACCACAGCGCGGCCGACGCGGCGACCATGACCAGAGTCCAGAACACGATCCAGGCCTTGCGGCCCTTGCCGTGATCGGCGATGGCGCCGAGGATCGGGCTGAGGATCGCCATGACGAAGGCCGCCGCGCCTTGGGTGAACGCCCATTGCGAGGCGCCGGTCGTCTTGTCCGGCGCGATGGCGCCGGCGAAATAGGCCGCGAAGATGAAGGTCGTGACGACAGTGGTAAACGGCGAGTTCGCCCAGTCGTAGAGCGCCCAGCCGAAGGCGGATTTGCGCCCGCCGGTCCAGATCGGGCGGGCCGTCACCTCACCCGCTTCCAGATCTGGGACTTGCAGCGTATCCATTTGCAGCCGCTGACCTTCAGGGTATCGCGGTCGTTCATTTCCATTTCCGACCTGAAGGTCTTACCGGTCTTCGGACTGTAAATCTTGCCGTCGTCCCATACGCCGTCCGTCGGTTCCTGCGGGAACCCGGTCAGCACGGGCAGCCCAAGGATCGGCCGGGACCGCAGCGACTCTTCTTCGTTCCTGGCGTCCCGCAGCGGCTGGCCCTTCTTGTTGTTCGGCTCCTTGAGCCAGACGATCCGGCCACACAGCCTGTCGCCGCACGGCGCGATCTCGACATGCGAGTTACCGCCGGGGGTGAGCCAGACCCCTCTGGGATCCGCGCCGGGATCGGCTGCGGCAGCGGCGCCGAAAGCGAGGCAGAAAACTGCCGCAAATGCAGGCAGATATCTTGCCGGCATCATGGACTGTATCTCCTCGGATCGCAGCCGCCCGCCCGAACGGCGGATCCGCTCCTCGAAGACAGGGGGGCGCCGACACGACGAAGGCGGGAGGGGCGGCGCACAATCTCCGGTTATGGGGCCTCCGGTTATAAGGCATTCCGGCCGACGACAAAAACGGAAATCCGAGCGCGCGGCGCCTGCAGCCGCGGCGCGGTCCTGGATCGCTCTTTTTATATGTTCGCTCGTTTATGTATCGTCGAGCAGCGCAAGTGCCTGTGCCGGATCGATTTTTCCGTCATAGAGCGCCCGGCCGCAGATGACGCCCGCGATGCCGCTCGCCGCTTCCTGCTTCAGCGCCCGGAGATCGCCCAGCCCGGCGACGCCGCCCGAGGCGATGACAGGCGCCCCGACCGCCCGGGCGAGCGCCGCCGTCGCCGCGACGTTGACCCCCCGGAGCGCGCCGTCGCGCTCGATATCGGTATAGACGATGGCGGCGACGCCGGCATCCTCGAACGACCGGGCGAGATCGACCGCCGTCACGTCGGAGGTCTCGAGCCAGCCCTGGGTGGCGACCCGGCCGCCGCGCGCGTCGATGCCGACGGCGATCCGGCCGGGAAAGGCGCGCGCCGCCTGCCGCACCAGGGCAGGCTCGCGCAGCGCGGCCGTGCCGAGGATGACCCGGGCCAGGCCGCGATCCAGCCACATCTCGATCCCGGCCATGTCGCGGATGCCGCCGCCGAGCTGGACCGGGATCGACACCGCGCCGAGGACCGCCTCGACGCCCGCCCGGTTGACGGCCCGGCCTTCGGCGGCGCCGTTCAGATCGACGACGTGCAGCCAGCGGAAACCCTGGGCCTGGAAGCGCGCCGCCTGGTCGGCCGGGTCGTCGTTGAAGACGGTTTCCTGCGCGAAATCGCCCTTGAGCAGCCGGACGCAGCGGCCGTCCTTGAGGTCGATGGCCGGATACAGGATCATCCCGGCCCGCCGGTTCCTTCGCCGGATGTCGCGTCGGGGGTCGTGTTGGGTGTCGCGTCGGGCGCCGCGTTCAGGTCCTTCCAGTAATACAGGCCGGCGACCGGCTTGCCCTCGACCCGGGCGTAGAAGGGATTGCGGCCCCAGCGGACGTAGCCGTGGGTCTCGTACAGCCGGATCGCCCGCTTCTGCGTCGCGCGGACATCGAGGGCGATGACGTCGAACCCTTCGTTGCGCGCCAGCACTTCGGCCTTTTCCATCAGCATTCGGGCGAGGCCGTGGCCGCGTGCCCAGGGCGCGATGAAGGCGTGTTCGAGCTGCACGGCGAAGGCCCGCGCCTCGTTGTTCGGCGGCGGCCGGACCAGCTGCGCCGCGCCGCAGATCGTGCCGTCGATCCGGGCGACGATCAGGATGCGCTCGGGCACGACCAGAACGCCCTTCCAATAGCTCTCCAGCACGTTGCGCTCCGGTGCGCGCAGCCAGCCGAAGCCGCCGCCGGCGTCGATCGCGCTCTCCGCGGCGTCGCAGATATCGTGCAGATCGCCCGGTTCGAAGCGGGTGACGACCTCGACACCGAGGATCGACTTGGGCGCAACCCGCCCCAGCGGGCCGGGGAGCGGCGGGCCGGTGGGCAAGACGCCGGCGGGCGGCGGGGCGCTGCGCCGGGCGGCGCGCCCGCTCTGCCGCCCCTTGCGCGAAGCGCCGCTCACGGCCGCCACGCCAGGAAGTTGGCGATCAGGCGCAGGCCGGCCTGCTGGCTCTTCTCGGGATGGAACTGGGTGCCGACCAGATTGTCCCGCCCGACGATGGCCGCGACCGGCCCGCCATAGTCGCAGGTCGCCAGCAGGTCGGCCTCGTCCGCGCATCGGTAGCCGTAGGAATGCACGAAATAGGCATGGTCGCCGTCCGCCAGGCCGGCCAGCACCGGATGGCCGCCGCGGTTCGCCCCGCCGTCGTGACTGCTGCCGCGACCGTTGTCGTGAAATCTCAGGTCGTTCCAGCCCATATGGGGGATCTTGAGGTCCGGATCGCCGGGTTCGAGGGCCGCGACCTCGCCCGGCACCCAGCCGAAGCCCGGCGTTTCGCCATGCTCCAGTCCGCGGTCGGCGAGCAGCTGCATGCCGACGCAAATGCCGAGGAAGGGCGCGCCGCGCCCCTTAACGGCCTCGCTCAGCGCCTCGACCATGCCGTCCAGCGCGTGCAGGCCGGCCCGGCAGTCGGCGAAGGCGCCCTGGCCGGGCAGCACGACATGGCTCGCCCGCGCGACCCGGTCGGCATCGCCGGTCGCGACGACCGTCAGGCCGGCGCCCGTCTCTCCGGCCATGCGGATAAAGGCCTTTTCCGCCGAGCGCAGATTGCCGGCGCCGTAATCGACGATGGCGACGCCGCCGGCCACTAGGGCCTCCGGTCCGCCGCGGCGCTACAGGGAACCACCCAGCACCCCCTTGGTGGAGGGCACGGCGTCCGCCTTGCGCGGATCGGGCTCGATGGCGCTGCGCAGCGACCGGGCCAGCCCCTTGAAGCAGCTCTCGACGATATGGTGGTTGTTCTCGCCATAGAGATTCTCGACATGGAGCGTGATGCCGGCGGCCTGGGCGAAGGCCTGGAACCATTCCTTGAACAATTCCGTATCCATCTCGCCGAGCTTGGGCTTGGAGAAACCGACCTTCCAGATCAGGTAGGGCCGGTTCGAGCAGTCGAGCGCGACCCGGGTCAGCGTCTCGTCCATCGGAATCAGCGCGTCGCCGTAGCGCCGGATGCCCTTGCGGTCGCCAAGCGCCCGGCTGACCGCCTCGCCGATCGCGATGCCGGTGTCCTCGGTAGTGTGGTGGAAATCGATGTGCAGGTCGCCGACCGCCTTCAATTCGAGATCGATCAGCGAATGGCGCGACAGCTGCTCCATCATGTGATCGAGGAAGCCGATCCCGGTATCGACGCTGTAGTCGCCGCTGCCGTCGAGGTTGAGCGACACCTCGATCTGGGTTTCCTTGGTCCGCCGCGCGACCGATGCGGTGCGCGCTGCCACGGTTCCGGGGGCGGGTTCGGGGCTGATGGCCTGGTTCATCGTCGGTCTCCGGCAGTCCTGGCCCGTTCATACCATTCCGGCGGGCCGGCGGGCCACGTTTGAAGCGCGCCGCGCCGGCTCTCGCGCCCCAATGTAGGTCGTCCCGGGCCGCGGGCCGAGGCCCCAACCGGGACGGGGCCGCATCCGGCCCATGTTGACCCGCGCCGCGGTCTCGCCACATAGAGGGCGGCATGAGCGATCCCGACACCCTCCTGTTCCACGGCACGACGATCCTCTCGGTCCGGCGCGGCGGCGACGTCGTGGTGGCCGGCGACGGCCAGGTCACCTTCGGCAACACCGTGCTCAAGGGCGGCGCGCGCAAGGTGCGGCGGCTGGGCGACGGCAAGGTGGTGGTCGGCTTTGCCGGCGCCACGGCGGACGCCTTCGCCCTGTTCGAGCGGCTTGAGGGCAAGCTGGAGCAGCATCCGGGACAATTGACCCGGGCCTGCGTGGAAATGGCCAAGGACTGGCGCACCGACCGCTATCTGCGCCGGCTGGAGGCCATGATGGCGGTGGCCGACAGGGACGTCTCCCTGGTGCTCACCGGTAACGGCGACGTGCTGGAGCCCGAGGACGGCCTGATCGGCATCGGCAGCGGCGGCCCCTACGCCCTGGCGGCGGCCAAGGCGCTGATGGCGGAGACCGAGCTGCCGGCCGAGGAGGTCGCGCGCCGGGCCATGGGCATCGCCGCCGACATCTGCATCTATACCAACGACCAGATCGTGATCGAGCGCGTATGACCGGCTATACCCCGACCGCCTTCAGCCCGCGCGAGATCGTCTCGGAGCTCGACCGCTTCATCGTCGGCCAGAAAGACGCCAAGAAGGCGGTGGCCGTGGCGTTGCGCAACCGCTGGCGGCGCCAGCAGCTCGACGACGCGATGAAGGAAGAGGTGCTGCCCAAGAACATCCTGATGATCGGCCCGACCGGCTGCGGCAAGACCGAGATCGCCCGCCGGCTCGCCCGCCTCGCCAACGCGCCCTTCCTCAAGGTCGAGGCGACCAAATTCACCGAGGTCGGCTATGTCGGCCGGGATGTCGAGCAGATCGTGCGCGACCTGGTCGAGATCGCCATCGGCATGACCCGCGAACGGCTGCGCAAGTCGGTCACCGCCCGGGCCGAGATGGCGGCCGAGGAGCGGGTGCTCGACGCGCTGGTCGGCGAGAACGCGCGCAAGGACACCCGCGAGAGCTTCCGCAAGCGGCTGCGCGCCGGCGAACTGGACGGCAAGGAGATCGAACTGGAGGTGCGCGACAGCCGCGGCGGCGGCCTGCCGACCTTCGACATTCCCGGCATGCCGGGCGCACAGATGGGCATGATCAACCTCAACGACATGCTCGGCAAGGCGCTGGGCGGCGCGACCAAGACCAAGCGGCTGAGCGTCGGCGAGAGCTACGAACTGCTGATGGCCGAGGAGAGCGACAACCTGCTCGACGAGGACCAGGTCGTCACCGAGGCGATCGACCTGGTCGAGCAGAACGGCATCGTCTTCCTCGACGAGATCGACAAGATCACCGGCCGGTCGGAGCGGATCGGCGGCGCCGACGTCAGCCGCGAGGGCGTGCAGCGCGACCTGTTGCCGCTGATCGAGGGCACGACGGTGGCGACCAAGCACGGGCCGGTGCGCAGCGACCACATCCTGTTCATCGCCTCGGGCGCCTTCCACCTCGCCAAGCCGTCGGACATGCTGCCCGAACTGCAGGGAAGGCTGCCGATCCGGGTCGAGCTCAAGGCGCTCGACGTCGACGACTTCGTGCGCATCCTGAGCGAGACCGAGAACAGCCTGCCCCTGCAATACAAGGCGCTGATGCAGACCGAGGAGGTGACCCTGGAGTTCAGCGAGGAGGCGATCGCCGAGATCGCGCGCTACTCCGCCGAGGTCAACAGCAGCGTCGAGAATATCGGCGCGCGCCGGCTGCACACCGTGATGGAGCGGCTCCTGGAGGAGATCAGCTTCTCGGCCACCGAGCGCAGCGGCGAAACCATCGCCATCGACGCCGACTACGTCCGCGACCAGGTCGCGGATCTGGCGAAGGACGCGGATCTGAGCCGGTTTATTTTGTAGGGGGTGGCGGGAAGGCGTTTTCCGCCTCCGGCCGAAAACCAACCATTGTTTCCCCGGACGGAGCGGAGCGACGATCCGGAGACCAAGGGCCACAGGCATGGGCCTTTCGGGTCGGCCCTGGGCCCCGGATCAAGTCCGGGGCGGCAAAGTTTCTTGATTCTTCGACGTTTCTGCAAACGGCGGGCGGCCGGAATGCAGCGGCAAAACTGCCCGCCTCAATCGCCCTCGCGCGCGCCACCCCTCCCGCGCTCCCGCCGCAGCAGGATATACACCGCGCCGCTGCCGCCGTGGTGGGGCTGGGCTTGGCAGTAGGCGAGGATCAGGCGGCGCAGGTCCGGGCTGTTGAGCCAGCCGGGCAGGGCCTGGCGCAGGGCGCCGACCGACCAGTCGTCCTTCAGCCCCTTGCCGGTGACGACCAGGACGCAGCGCCGCCCGGCCGCCCGGTGCGCCTGCAGGAAGCCGGCGAGCGCCGCGCGGCCGCTGTTTTGCGTGTGGCCGTGCAGGTCCAGCCTGGCGTCGATCGGCATCAGGCCGCGGCGGAAGCGGGTCGCGGTGCGCTTGTCGACGCCCGGCGCGTCGCCGTAGTCGAGGCCGGCGGGTCCGCGGGGCGTGCCGGCGGCGGGCGGGCGGCCCTGCGCGCCGATCTTCAGGCCGGAAATGTCGACGCGTTGGCGCGCCGCTCCCGAATCGCGCCCGGCATCGGCCGGCTCTGGGGCTGCCGCCTTCTCCGCCGCCGGACGGCGCGGGGCCGGCGGCGCGGGCGCCGCGACCTCGGGCAGGCGGCCTTTGCGCGCCAGCGGCTTCACCGACCGGGTGACGTTCTCCCACAGGCGGGCATCGTCGTCTTCGCGGCCCGGACCGGCGGGGTTTCCGGCGGGGCCGGCAGTGGCCTTGCGGCCCCGGCTATCCTTCCGGCCGCTCATCGACGATCACGATGTGGAGCCGGCGCGGGCCGTGGGCGCCGAGCTGGATGGTCTGCTCGATATCGGCGCTGCGCGACGGGCCGG
Source organism: Rhodospirillaceae bacterium (assembly GCA_028819475.1). Classification (NCBI taxonomy): domain Bacteria; kingdom Pseudomonadati; phylum Pseudomonadota; class Alphaproteobacteria; order Rhodospirillales; family Rhodospirillaceae; species Rhodospirillaceae bacterium. Next base: position 99,978 of record JAPPLJ010000025.1, on the reverse strand, counting down.
TGACCAGGTTGACGGTGCGGGGCAGGGCGCCGCTGCCGTAGCGTTCGCGCAGCGCCGCCCACTGGGCCTCGTAGTCGCCGCTAATCCGGTCGGCCCACAGCACGACGACGTGGTTCTCGGGCAGGAAATTGAGGGTCGTCGGGCTGTCGTCGCCGGAGACCAGGACCAGGGTGCCGGTCTCCGCCACGCCGCCGAACGCCGCGGTGACGGAGACCGCATCCGGCTCCTCGGCCTTGCGCGCCTCCAGGGTCAGGGTCGGCTGCGTGTCCCACGGGATGTTGTCGAGGTCTGCATCGGGTGCCCGCACCAGGTTGGCCGGCAGGTTGTGCGCCTTGAGGAAATCCGCGACCGCGGCCGGCACATCGCCCGCCGTGGCGACCCGCGCCACTGTGGCGTCCGCCCCGGCGGCGTAGTTCTCGAACAGGTCGATGCGGCGGGCCCGGTCCAGCTGGCCGCGCTGCGGGATCAGGTTCTGCCGGTGGGCGGCCAGGCGCTCCGCCACGGCCTGGGCGCCGGCGCCGCCATCGGCAGCGCGGTTCAGCTTCTGCCGCAGATCGCCCAGAATCGCGTCGCGGCTGCTCACCGGCCCGCCCTCCGCCCACTGGCGTTTCGGCGTCGCCAGAGATCGTGGAAGGTGCCGCCCTGGGGCGCGGGCAGGTTACGGTGCCCCGTCCAGCCGCCGGCCAGCGGCAGGGATTTCAGGTGCCCGCGCCTGCGGCCGAGGAAGGCCATGCCGGCGATGGCGAAGCGCGCGCCGAAGCGGTAGAGCGCCGGCCGGCGCACCGCCCAGGCCCACAGGCCGAGGCCCCAGCGTACCGGCGCCGGATTGTGTTTCCCGCCGAATTCCTCTTCCCGCCAATGGCGCATCAGCTTCGGCAGCGGAATGCGCATCGGGCAAACTTCCTCGCAGCGGCCGCAGAAGCTCGACGCGTTGGGCAGCGTGCCGGCCTTGTCGATGCCCATGAGCGCCGGCGACAGCACCTTGCCGATCGGCCCGGGATAGACCGTGCCGTAGGCGTGGCCGCCGATGGCGCCATAGACCGGGCAGTGGTTGAGGCAGGCGCCGCAGCGGATGCAGCGGAAGACCTCCTGGAATTCGGTGCCGTAGAGGGCGCTGCGCCCGTTATCGAGCAGGATGACGTGATATTCCTCCGGCCCGTCCGGGTCGCCTCCGCGGCGCGGGCCGGTCGAGACGGTGGTGTAGACCGACATCTCCTGGCCGGTCGCCGAGCGGGCGAGCAGGCGCATCAGGGTCGTCGCGTCCTCCAGCGTCGGCACGACCTTTTCCAGGCTGGCGAGCACGATATGGACCCGGGGCAGGGTCTGGGTCAGGTCGCCGTTGCCCTCGTTGGTGACGATGATCGACGAGCCGGTCTCCGCGACCAGGAAATTGGCGCCTGTGATGCCGACATCGGCGGCGATGAAGCGCTCGCGCAGCTGGGTGCGGGCCTCGGCCAGCAGGTCCGGCCCCTCGACGAGCGGGCGGTCCGGCGGCAGGTCGGCGTGATGTTCGCGGAAGGCGTCGGCGATCTGGTCGCGGTTGACGTGGATCGCCGGAGCGATGATGTGGCTCGGCGTCTCGTGGCGCAGCTGGATGATGTATTCGCCGAGATCGGTCTCGACCGGCTCGATGCCGTTGGCCTCAAGGAACGGGTTGAGGTGCATTTCCTCGCCGATCATCGACTTGCCCTTGGTCACCGTGCGGGCATCGGCGCTGCTGCAGATATCGAGGACGATCTGCCGGGCTTCCCCGGCGTCGCGCGCCCAGTGGACATGGCCGCCGCCCTCGACGACCTTCTTCTCCCAGGCCTCCAGGTAGAGGTCGAGATGGGCGAGCGTGTGGTTCTTGATCGCCACGCCCTGGTCGCGCAGATCCTCGAATTCCGGCAGCTTCTCCGCCGCCTTGCGGCGCTTCTCGATGAAGCCGACGCGCATGTTGCCGAGGGCGCGCTGCAGCGGCGCGTCCTTCAGCGCCGCGGCGGCCTGTTCCTTGAACCGGGCGGGGGACAGCTCGGTCATCGCGCAGAATCCGGGCGTTCGACTTGCGCGATGGGCGGGGCCTCGACGCCGGCGAGCACCTCGGCGACGTGCCAGGCGCGGATCGCAGAGCCCTCGCGGCTCAGCTTGCCGGCGATGTTCATCAGGCAGCCCAGGTCGCCGGCGAGCACGGTGTCGGCGCCGGTCTGCGCGATGTCCGCCGTCTTGTCGGCGACCATGGCGTTGGAAATGTCCGGATACTTGACGCAGAAGGCGCCGCCGAAGCCGCAGCAGACCTCGGGCGTGTCCAACTCGCGCAGGGCGAGGCCTTCGACCGATTGCAGGAGGCGGCGCGGCTGGGCCTGCACCTTCATCTCGCGCAGGCTGGAGCAGGAATCGTGATAGGTGCAGACCGCCTCCAGCCGGCCCTCCACCGTTGTCATGCCGCGGACATCGACCAGAAAGGCGAGCAGTTCGTGGGTCTTCGCCGCAAGCGCCTCGGCGCGCGGCCGCCAGGCCGGATCGTCTGCGAACAGCTCCGGATAATGCTTCGCGATCATGCCGCCGCAGGAGCCGGACGGCGCGACGACGTAATCGTAGCCCTCGAAGGCGGCGATGACGCCCTTGGCAATGGCCTGCGCCGACTTGCGGTCGCCGCTGTTGTAGCCCGGCTGGCCGCAGCAGGCCTGGGCGGACGGAACCTCGACCCGGCAGCCCGACTGTTCGATCAGCTTTGCCGCAGCGAAGCCGACTGACGGCCGGAACAGGTCGACCAGACAGGTGACGAACAGGGCGACGGCGGGCGGTTCGGCAGAAGAGGCGGGCGGGGAGGCAGGCATGGCGGGCCCGGTTGCGGCGGCCCGAAGGATTTACGCCAAAGCGCCGCGTCGGCCAAGGGCGGCCACGGCGGCTATGGGTGGGCGGCGGCGCGGCTTCAGCCGCCGTCGGTCTCGACGAGTTGCCAGTTGGGATCGCGCGAGCGGGTATCGCGCGCGAAGGTCCAGATGTCGGTGATCTTTTCGACGACGGCCGGGTCGCCGTCCACCAGGTTGCCCTCGGCGTCCTTGACGGTGTTGGACTGTTCGGAAACGAAAGTCACGGTGACGCGGGCGTCCCGCCCCTGCATTTCGGCGGCCGTCAGTTCGGCCGAGTTGAGGGCGACGATCGTGGTTTCCAGCGTTTCGCCGGCCCGTTCGCGTTCGGCGATGGCGCCCTCGAAGCTGGCATACACGCCCGGCGCCAGCAGGGGTTCGAGCGCGTCGCGGTCGCCTCGGGCGAAGGCCTCGACGATCATGTCGAACGCCGCCTTGGCGCCCTCCAGAAACGCGCCGGGATCGAAATCGCGGTCCACGGCCTGGATATCGCGGATGCCGGCCGCGGCCGGCGACTCGGGATCGACATCGGCGGCTTCGCGGCCTTGCGGACCCGGCGCCGGCAGGACGGCGTCGCTGCCGTTGTCGGCGGCCGTGCTGCGCTCGGCTTCGGCAAAGACGTCCGGGGGCCGCTGTTCGTGGCCCTCGCGCCGGCCCAGTACGGAGCGCAGCTTGAAGAGCACGAAGGCCGCGACCGCCGCGAAAATCAGGGTCAGGATCAGATCGTTGTTCATCGGACCGGCGTTGCTATCCGGACATTGCCCACGGGCCCGGCTTGCGGCCGTTTGCCGTATGTCTTCGGTTATACACCTGAATCGCCGGGGTTGTGGCCCTGTTTCGCACTTTTTCGCCGCATTGGACCGGATCGGCCCGCACCGGAGCGCAGCCGAACTGGCGGCCGGCGGCGGCCTTTCCTACATAGGCAGGCAGGTTCCCGATAACAAGCGGCCCCGCCGGGCCGGGCCGCCGCGCCGGCGGCGTGTCCGGGACGGCCCGTGCGGAGCGATCGGAGCATCGCCATGGGCTGGATACTGCTCGCCCTGTTGATCGGCGTGCCGCTGATCGAAATCTACCTGTTCGTCGAACTTGGCGGGCTGATCGGCACCTGGCCGACGATCGGGCTGGTCGTGCTGACGGCGGTCGCCGGCTCGATCATGCTGCGCGCCCAGGGCCGGCGGGTTCTGGCGCGGGCGCAGGAGAAGATGCGGCGCGGCGAGCCGCCGGTCGCCGACCTGCTGGACGGAATCGGACTGCTGCTCGCCGGCGCCCTGCTCCTGACGCCGGGATTCCTGACCGACGGGGTCGGCTTCGCCCTGCTGGTGCCGGCGGCGCGCCGCTGGCTGGCGGCGCAGCTCTGGGCCTGGATGCAGGCGCGCGGCTCCGTGCATGTCGCGGGCTTCGGCCCCGGCCGTGACGGCGGCGGTGGCCGCGACACGGTGATCGACGGCGAGTTCGAAACCGTCGAGCCGGACCCCGACCCTCCGGAAACGCCCGGCGACGCGCCACGGATCGGCAGGCGGTAGCGCCGTCACGGCGCCGGCGGCGTTTCGTCCGGAAACCGGCGCGGGCCGGCGCCCGGCTCCGGCGCGGTTGCCGCGGCGCGGCGCATGCCGTACACCCCTAGCCCCGGCGCGGGCCGCGCGCCCGGCAGCAGGCCCGCACCCCTCTTTCAGGAGATTCCGCGATGGCGGCAGACGACAACGGATCCGGCATCGAGGCCGACGACACGCCGCCGCTGATCGTCAAGGCGCAGTATATCAAGGACCTGTCGTTCGAGATTCCCGGCGCCCCGGAAATTTTCCGCCGGCTGAATACCGAGCCGGAAATCGAGGTCGAGATCAACGTCCAGCCGGACGATCTCGGCGACGGCGAGTTCGAGGTCGTCCTGCTCGTCGAGGTTCGCGCCACCGTCGACGACGAAACCGCCTTCGTCGCCGAATTGAAATATGCCGGGCTGTTCGAGCTGAACAGCAGCATTCCCGAGGAATATATCGGCTCCATCCTGCTGGTCGAATGCCCGCGGATCCTGTTTCCCTTCGCGCGCAACATCATCGCGTCGGCAACCTCGGAGAGCGGCATGCCGCCGCTCATGCTGCAGCCGATCGATTTCAACGCCATCGTCCAGGCGCAGATGCTCCAGGGCGCCGGCACCGCCTGAGCGCATCCGCTTCTAACGGGGCCGCCTCCTCGATACGGCGCTGGCGCGCCTGCTCGGGATGAGGGGGTTGGGGAATTACTTCAAAATTGTTTCACAATAATGGGTTAGCACAAAGGATTGTGTTACCCCGGCCCCCGAGCCGGGGTCCAGAAGCGCACGACAAGCGGTGCGCCCGGAGACCGGGGCAGAGATGCCGCAGCTCTGCAATCGAACCCGCGCCGCGGGTCTTTGCCGTCGCCCGGCTCCGTATCTGTCGCTTTACCCCAGGCTCTGGGCCCCGGCTCGGGGGCCGGGGCGACAAGTATTGTGAGAAATGCGGGCTACTCGGCGAGCCAGATCGGGTTGTCGAGCTTCTCCAGGAACGCCCGGTGGGCGGCGCGTTCGGCCTCGCTCGGCGCGGCGCCGGGCAGATGGCGGCGCGGCTCCCGGCGGTGGCGCTCGGCGGTGTCGACCGTGCCCGGCCCGGCTGCATCGGCGGCCAGGTCGAAGCCCGGCTGGCGGCCGCCGACCAGCTCCAGATAGACCGCCGCCAGCAGATGCGAATCGATCAGCGCACCATGCTTATCGCGCACGGCGAGATCGATCTCGAAGCGCTGGCACAGGGCGTCGAGGCTGGCGCGGGCGCCGGGGAATTTCTGCCGGGCGATCAGCACGGTATCGATGGCGCGCGCCTCGTCGATCGGGTCGCGGCCGGCCCGCCTCAACTCGTCGTTGACGAATTTCAGGTCGAACGCCGCGTTGTGGATGACCAGCGGCGCGTCGCCGATGAAGTCCAGGAAGGTATCGGCAACGTCGGCAAACTTGTCCTTGCCGGCAAGGAAATCGTCGGACAGGCCGTGGATGGCGAAGGCATCCTCCGGCATCTCGCGTTCCGGGTCGAGATAGGCGTGGTATTCCCGGCCGGTTGGCAGGTGATGCTGCAGCTCGAGGGCGCCGATCTCCACGATCCGGTGGCCGGCGGCCGGGTCGAGGCCGGTGGTTTCGGTGTCGAGCACGATCTCACGCATGGTCCATTCCTGTCGGGCGGGGCGGGGCCATCTGCGGATTGGGCGGCCAGTGGCGGGCCGGCGCGTCGAGCGTGCGCCGCACCGCCCGGCGCAGGCTGTCGAGCATCGCCCGCCAGCCGCGATGGGACGGGATCACGAAGTCCGCCCGCGCGCATTTTTCCGCATCCGGCATCTGCCGCCCCAGAATAAGCGCGAGTTTTTCCGCTGTCATCTCCGGGCGCACCAGGACCCGGGCGCGCTGCACGAAAGCCGGGGCCGAGACGACGAGGACGGCATCGCAGCGCCGCTCGCCGCCGGTCTCGAACAGCAGCGGAATATCGAGCGCGATCGCGGGCGCGCGGCGCAGCGCCGCCGCCAGGAGGAAGCGTTCCTGCCGGCGCCGGACGATGGGGTGCACGATGCTTTCGAGCTGGGGCAGGACCGCCCGGTCGGCCGCGATCAGCGCGCTGAGCGCGTCGCGATCGATGGCGCCGTCGCGCACCGCCTCCGGCCAGGCCGCGCCGACCGGGCCGACCGCTGCGCCGCCGCGGGCATAGACCGCGTGGACCGCCGCGTCGGCATCGTAGACCGGCACGCCCAGGAACCGCAGATAACCGGCGGCCGCCGACTTGCCCATGCCGATCGAGCCGGTGAGCCCGACGATCCGCATCAGCCGCCCGCCGGGAGATCGCCGGCTAGGAGATCGCCCGCCAGGAGATCACTGGCCACGGCGCGGCGCAGATCGGCATCGACCGCCGGATCGACCCCGAACCAGGCGTGAAAGCCCGGCCGGCCCTGGTGCAGCAGCATGCCCAGCCCGTCGACCGTCCGGCAGCCGCGGCCCCGCGCGGCGGCGAGCAGCGGCGTTTCGAGCGGCGTATAGACGATGTCGGTGACGGCCGCGCCGTCGGGCAGGTCGTCGAGCGGCAGGTCGAGGGCTGGCTGGCCCGCCATGCCGAGCGAGGTCGCGTTGACCAGCAGGGCGGCCCCGGCGAGCGCGGCGGCGCGTTCGGCCCAGGCCACGGCCTCGACGCCCGACCCGGGCGCCCCGGCGAGTGCGTCAACGAGCGCTTCGGCGCGTTCGGCCGTGCGGTTGCTCACCCGGATCGGCCCGTAGCCGAGGGATTGCAGCGCCAGAACGACCGCCCGGGCCGCGCCGCCGGCGCCCAGGACGACGGCGCTTCCGGCGGCGCGTGCAAGGCCGCCGTCCTTGAGGTTCTCGGCGAAGCCGAAAGTGTCGGTGTTCCGGCCCTCGATTGCGCCGGCCGGCCCGAAGATCAGCGTGTTGACGGCGCCGAGGCGGCGGGCCGTCTCGTCCGCCCGGTCGCTCAGCGCAAACGCCGCCTCCTTGTGCGGCAGCGTCACGTTGAGGCCGGCGAGGCCGGCCGCGGCAAGGCCCCGGACGGCGCGCTCGAAATCGCCCGGCGCGATGGCGAAGGGCGCATAGAGGCCGTCGATGCCATGGCGTTTCAGCCAGTGGCCGTGGAGCCGGGGCGAGCGCGAATGCGCGACGGGCCAGCCGGCGACCCCGGCGACGACCGCCTTTCCGCTGGGCAGGTCCGTCATGCCTCCAGAACTCCGTGGCCGCGCAGAAAATCGAGCAGCGGGAGCAGCGGCAGGCCGAGGATGGTGAAGAAATCGCCCTCGACCGACGCGAACAGGTGCGCGCCGAGGCCTTCGAGCCGGTAGGCGCCGACCGAGTCCAAGGCATCGTCGCCGGTGCAATCGAGATATGCGGCGATGAACCCGTCGGTCAGCGGCCGGACGACGAGGCTCGCCCGGTCGTCGCAGCCCCAGATTCGCTGTCCGTCCCTGAGCAGCACCGCCGCGGAGACAAGCCGGTGGCGCCGGCCCGACAGCAGCCGCAGATGGTCCGCGGCGGTGGGACGGTCCGCCGGCTTGTCCAAGATCGCGCCGTCGAATTCGAGCACCTGGTCGGCGCCCAGAATGAGCGCGCCGGGCCGGTCTGCGGCGATGCGCTGCGACACCTCGGCGGCCTTGGTTTCGGCGAGGGTGTCGGCGACCTCGCGGGGCAGCGCGCCCGCCGCCGCCAAGCGCCGCTTGACCGCCGCCTCGTCGACGGCAGCCGGCAGGATTTCGAAGGCCAGGCCGGCATTTTCCATCATGCGCGCCCGGGTCCGGCTCGCCGAAGCCAGGATCAGCGCCGGCGCGCCCGGCCGGGTCAGGGCCGGCGCCTCACCCACCGCCGCCCCCCGGTGCGCCCCCCGGTGCGCCTGAACCGGGCCGGCCCAGGCTGAGCAGGTCGGCGTCGGCGCCTTCCTCGAGGCGGCGGGCCCGGTCGCGCACCAGGCGCAGGATAGCCGCCGCCGTTTCCTCGATCGACCGGCGGGTGACGTCGATGACCGGCCAGCCGTAGCGCCCGAACAGCCGGCGCGCGTCGGCGACCTCCTTCCTGACCGCATCGATATCCGTGTAGTCGGTTTCGGTATCGCCGAGCGACTGGCGCATGCGCGAGCGCCGGAGATCGACCAGCCGGCGCGGATCCTCGGTCAGGCCGACGACCAGGGGCCGGGTCAGGCCGAAGAGGATTTCGGGCAACGGCTGATCCGGCACGATCGGCACGTTGGCCGCCTTGACGCCGCGGTTCGCCAGGTAGATCGAGGTCGGCGTCTTCGACGTGCGCGAGACGCCGACCAGCACGACATCGGCCTCTTCGAGGTTGCCGGTATGCTGGCCGTCGTCATGCTGCATGACATAGGTGATGGCGTCGATGCGCTGGAAATACTCGTCGTCGAGCTCATGCTGCCGGCCCGGCATGTCGCCGCTCTTTTCGCCGAAGTAAGCGGCCATCATCTCGATGAAGGGGTCGATCACCGAGACGCAGGTCAGCGACCGGCGCTTGCAATAGTCTTCGAGGGTTTCGGCGAGCGTCCGGTCGAGCAGGGTATAGAGCACCAGGCCGGGCTCCTCCTCCAACTCCTCGATGACGATCTCCAGGGCCCGCGGGCTGCGCACCATCGGCCAGAGATGCTCGACGACCTCGACCTGCTCGAACTGGACCGCGCAGGCCCGGCCGATAGTCTGGACCGTCTCGCCGGTCGAATCGGAGATCAGATAGAGGTGGTGACGGCTCATGGTCGGATTGGGCGAGACAAGCCTGTGGAAAAGCGGCGCCGGACTGCGGCGCAACCGGGCCTGTTATACGCGCGGGCGCCGCCGGGCTGCGACTGCAAAATTCTGTCCCGGCACACCGCGGTCACCACCACCGGGATTTCCGGCTGGGGACCGATAATCCCGGCGTGGATTTCCTGCCCGGCGCATCTTCTTTTCCCGGCTCCGGCGCCCCCGCCGCACCGGGAGTATGCCCAGCCGGCCGCTCGCCTTTCCCGGCGCTTTCAGGCTGTTGACCGGTTGTCCCTGCTTTCCACAGGATCGGCGCGCGGCGGCAGCGCTTCCGGGCGGGATATCCAGTTGCCTGTGATCAACCAGTAATCCCCGCGACTCCCCTTCCCAACAAAAACAACTACAACCTTTCTATATAAAGGGATTCATAATGAACTTGGCCGCCGGGTAACGGACCGCCCGGCGGTGTTACGGCTCCCGACCGGAATTCCGACAGACCGACCCGATGACCGATCAGTCGATGATGCGTGTACTGGCCGGCGAACCGGCGGCGGCGGCGCCGGTCTGGCTCATGCGCCAGGCCGGGCGTTACCTGCCGGAATATCGGCGCTTGCGGCAATCCGCGGAGTCCTTCCTCGACCTGTGCTACACGCCGGACCTGGCGGTCGAGATTACCCTGCAGCCCGTCCGGCGCTTCGATTTCGATGCGGCGATCCTGTTTTCCGACATTCTGGTCGTGCCGGACGGCATGGGAATGACCGTCGGCTTCGAGGACGGGCACGGTCCGATCCTCGTCCCGGTGCGGAATGCCGGCGATCTGGCGGCGCTCGATCCGGACCGGGCGGTTGCGCATTGTGCGCCGGTCTACGAGGCGGTGTCGGCGATCCGCGCGGCGCTGGCGCCGGAAAAGACCCTGATCGGGTTCGCCGGCGGCCCGTGGACGGTGGCGACCTACGCCGTGGAAGGCGGCAGCAGTCGGAGTTTTGAGACGGTCAAGGCCTGGATGTGGCGCGATCCCGAGGGGTTCGGGCGGCTGATCGACATGCTGATGGACGCAACCGTCGAGCACCTGTCGCGCCAGATCGACGCCGGCGCGGACTGCGTGCAGATCTTCGAGAGCTGGGCCGGCGTTCTGGCCGAGCCGGAGTTCCGGCGCTACGTCGTCGGCCCGACCCGGCGGATCGTCGAGGCCTTGCGCGCCCGGCACCCGGCGGCGCCCGTGATCGGCTTTCCGCGCGGCGCCGGCAGCCTGATCGGGGATTACGTCGCCGCGACCGGCGTCACGGCCATCAGCCTCGATACCGGCGTCCCGCTCGCCCAGGCGCGGGCGATCCAGAAATCCGTTCCGGTCCAGGGCAATCTCGATCCGCTGTTGCTGGCGGCCGGCGGCGTGGCGCTCGAAGAAAGGATCGGGGAGATCGTGTCCGGCCTGGCCGGCGGTCTGCATATCTTCAATCTCGGCCACGGCATCGTGCCGCAGACGCCGCCGGATCACGTCGCGGAACTGGTAGCGGCCGTGCGGGGCGCGGCGTGAGCGATACTGCCGTCATCCTGTTCAATCTCGGCGGCCCGACCGCGCCGGACACCGTAAAGCCGTTCCTGTTCAACCTGTTCAACGACCGGGCGATCGTCGGCGCGCCGCAGCCGGTGCGCTGGCTGCTGGCGAAGCTGATCGCGGGCCGCCGCGCGCCGGTCGCGCAGGACATCTACGTCCATCTCGGCGGCAAATCGCCGATCCACGAAGAAACCGACGCCCAGGCTGCGGCGCTGGAAACGGCGCTGGCGGACCGGTTCGGCGCGGCGGAGCCACCGTCGGTCCATGTCGCGATGCGCTATTGGGGCCGCCGAGCGGAGGCGGTGGCGCGCGATCTGGCGCAGCGGGGCGTCCGGCGCACGGTCCTGCTGCCGCTCTATCCCCAATTCTCGACGACGACATCGGCCTCGTCGGTGCGGGAATGGAATGGCGCGGCCGCTTCGGCCGGACTCGGCCCGGCGGTCGGCGGCATCTGCTGTTACCCGGTCAACGCCGGCTTCATCGCGGCGATGGCGGACAGGATCTCGGAAACCCTGACCGGCCATGACGGAGACCAGCCGCGCATCCTGTTTTCGGCCCACGGGTTGCCGGAGAGGGTGATCGCGGCCGGCGATCCCTACCGCTGGCAGGTCGAGCGGACGGCTGCCGCGATTGCCGAAGCGCTTGGTGATGCCGCCGCCGACAGCACCGTCTGCTACCAGAGCCGGGTCGGGCCGCTGAAATGGATCGGGCCGTCGACCGAAGATGAAATCCGCCGTGCGGGCGCTGAGAGCAAGCCCGTGCTGGTTGCGCCGATCGCCTTCGTCTCGGAACATTCCGAAACCCTGGTCGAGCTCGACATCGAATACCGCAAGGTGGCGGAAGACGCCGGGGTGCCGGCCTATCTCCGGGCACCGGCGGTCGGCACCCACCCTGCTTTCATTGGCGGTCTTGCCGACATGGTGCAAACCATCCTGGCGCGCGGCGGCCTCGAAGCGGAGAGCGGCGGCCGGCTGTGCCCCGCGGACCGGACGGGCTGCCAGCTCGCGGCCGGCGGCGCATAGGCGCAGAGACGATGGACTGGATCCCCTGGGTCAAGGCGCTGCACGTCCTTTCGGTGATCGCCTGGATGGCGGCGCTGCTCTATCTGCCGCGGCTGTTCGTCTATCACGCCGACGCCGCGCCGGGTTCTGACAAGTCCGAGACCTTCAAGGTCATGGAGCGCCGGCTGCTGCGCGGGATCGCCAACCCGTCGATGGTCGTCGTCTGGGCCACCGGTATTGCGCTCTATGTCGCCAGCGAATTCTGGACCCAAGGCTGGATGCACGCGAAATGGCTCGGCGTGATCGCGCTGACCCTGCTGCACCACGCCTGCGCCCGCTGGCGCAGGGATTTCGAGCGGGACGAGAACGCCCGGTCCGCCCGCTTCTACCGGGTCTGGAACGAGGTGCCGGCGCTGTTCGCGATCCTCATCGTCGTGCTGGTGATCGTCAAACCCTTTTGACCCGGCTCCGGAGGCGACTCCGGACAGGGGTCTGGCCCCGTTTGGCGGCGCGGCATTCGCGCCACCTTACTTTCTCGCCGTGCGTTGCTATATTCGGAATCCCTCCTTCCAAGGAAGCGGTACGGCGCCCGAGACGGCGCCCCCGGAACACCGGCCGCCTTCTTTCGGCGCGAGCGCTGCGGCGCCGCCGGCGTATCTCCCCACCCAGCCGTTCCGCGCAGGAAAACCGCTTCCCTCTTTCGTCTCCGCGCCGCCGGCGCGCCGGCCAGCGTCGTTGCCCCTTTTCGTTTTTCTGGTGATTTGCCCATGACTTCCGTCGATCTACAGGATCTGAAAGCCAAAACCCCCGGCGCCCTGCTCGCCTATGCCGAGGAGCTGGAAATCGAGGCGGCGAGCGCCCTGCGCAAGCAGGAGCTGATGTTCGCCATCCTCAAGGAGCTGTCGGCTCAGGACACGCCGATCATCGGCCAGGGCACCCTGGAGGTGCTGCCGGACGGGTTCGGCTTCCTGCGCTCGGTCGAGGCCAACTATCTGGCCGGCCCGGACGACATCTACGTCTCGCCCGGCCAGGTGCGGAAATTCTCGCTGCGCTCGGGCGATACCGTCCAGGGGCCGATCCGCGGCCCGAAGGACGGCGAGCGCTATTTCGCGCTGCTCCAGGTCGACCAGACCAACTTCGAGGAGCCGGAGAAGGTCCGCCACCGGATCAATTTCGACAATCTGACGCCGCTCTATCCCGACCAGCGGCTGACCATGGAGCCGCGGGACCCGACGGGCAAGGACCTGACCAGCCGGGTGATCGACATCGTCACGCCGATCGGCAAGGGCCAGCGCGCGCTCATCGTCGCGCCGCCGCGCACCGGCAAGACGATGATGCTGCAGAACATCGCCCACGCCATCTCGTCGAACCATCCGGAGGTCTATCTGCTGGTCCTGCTGATCGACGAGCGGCCGGAGGAAGTCACTGACATGCAGCGCACGGTGAACGGCGAGGTCATCAGTTCGACCTTCGACGAGCCGGCGAGCCGCCATGTCCAGGTCGCCGAAATGGTGATCGAGAAGGCCAAGCGCCTGGTCGAGCACAAGCACGACGTCGTCATCCTGCTCGATTCGATCACGCGGCTGGCGCGCGCCTACAACACGGTGGTGCCGTCCTCCGGCAAGGTGCTGACCGGCGGCGTCGACGCCAACGCCCTGCAGCGGCCCAAGCGCTTCTTCGGCGCGGCGCGCAACATCGAGGAGGGCGGCTCGCTCTCGATCATCGCGACGGCGCTGATCGACACCGGCAGCCGCATGGACGAGGTGATCTTCGAGGAGTTCAAGGGCACCGGCAACAGCGAGATCAACCTCGACCGCAAACTGTCCGACAAGCGGGTCTGGCCGGCCATCGACATCGGCAAGTCCGGCACCCGCAAGGAGGAGCTTCTGGCCGACCAGGCGACGCTCGCCAAGATGTGGGTGCTGCGGCGCATCCTGCTGCCGATGGGCGTCACCGATGCCATGGAGTTCCTGATCGGCAAGCTCAAGGACACCAAGACCAACGACGAATTCTACGACAGCATGAATACGTGAGGGGGGACGGGCCTCGACATTCATCGGGGCCGGCGCGTCACAAACCGCGCCGCCGCAGCGGCAAAATACTAGATGCCACCCCGGCCGACCGCAGGGAGAGCCGGGGACCAGGGCCGTCCCGACGGGCCTGTGCCTGTGGCCCTGGACCCCGGATCTCCGCTCCGCTCCGTCCGGGGCGGCACAATGGGATTGCGCCTTTATCCGTCTTGGTCGCCTCTAGACCGCATACACCGCGCTCCCCGTCGCGTTCCCCCCTCTGGGTCGGCGGCGGCCGGTCGGCCCCGCCCCCCGCCCCCCCGTCAGGATTGCGGGTCGGAGACGAGGAGGTAGCCGCGGTTCTCGACCGTGTCGAAGGTGCGCATGGCGGCGATCAGGTCGGCGGCGCGCACCCAGACCCAGGGCGCGCGGTTCGGGTTGACATCCATGATGAGGAAGGAGTCGGTGCGCGCGTCGTAGGCCCCGAGCGGCGAGATATGCCCGCCGCCAGGCTGGCCGAGCGCCTTGCGGGTGTAGTTGACCAGCACATAGTCGTCCCGCCGCGCCAGGTTCGCGGCGATCTCGCGCCGGACGGTCTCGGCATCGGCGCCATCGTCCACGACCCGCACGACCGCCTTGAGGCCGTGGACGCGCAGGGCCTGCGCCAGCTGGTGCAGCTGCAGGCCGAAATCCGGGCGCAGCCGGCCGCCGATCTCGATCGGCTTGCCGAGCACCTCGACCCGGCGCTTCGTGCGGTCGTTGAGCACGTTGCCCGGCGTGTATTTGCCGAAGAACGGGCTGAAGCCCTTGGGCAGCCAGGCGCGTTCGCTTTCGGCGATCGACGCCGTGTCCCGGGGAAGATTCTGCTTGCGCCGCAGCCGGAGCGCATTGAGCACGGTCGCCGCCGAGGCCGGGCCGCAGAAAATCTTGTTGTCCTGGCTGACGAAGTTGTTGCTGAGCGGGAAGAAGTCGGCCTTGTGGCGGGACCGGGAGAGCCGCTCCGCGCTTTCCCCGGAGCTCCACTCGACGAGGGGTACGGCGCGCGTCTCGGCACCCGCGCCGGGCGCGGCGAGCAGGCCCGCGATCAGCAGGGCGGCGAAGCGTTTTCCGAATGCGGTCATTGAGATCTCCTTTGCCGCCCTGATACGGCCGCCCGGCCGGCGCCGCAGTCCGGGGCGCCGCTATACCGTATACACCGTGCTCCCGGTCGTGCGGCGGCCTTCGAGGTCGGCGTGGGCCTGGCTGGCGTCTTTCAGCGGGTAGGTCTGGTTGACCTCGATCGTCACCGCGCCGCTCAGCACGACGTCGAACAGGTTGCCGGCCATCTCCTCCAGCCGCGCGCGGACCGAGGCGTGGGTGAACAGGGTCGGCCGGGTGACGTAGACCGAGCCCTTCGGGCCGAGAATCGCCGGGTTGAACGGCTCGACCGGCCCGGAGGCGTTGCCGAAGGTCGCCAGGGTGCCGAACGGCGCGAGGCAGTCGAGCGAGCCCATGAAGGTGTCCTTGCCGACCGAATCGTAGACGTAGGGCACGCCCTTGCCGCCGGTGATCTCCTTGACCCGTTCGACGAAATCCTCGGTCCGGTAGTTGATCGTGTGGGCCGCGCCGTGGGCCTTCGCCAGTTCCGCCTTCTCGTCGCTGCCGACCGTGCCGATCACCTCGACGCCGAGATGGTTCAGCCACTGGCAGGCGATCAGGCCGACGCCGCCGGCCGCGGCGTGGAACAGCACGGTCTGGCCGGCCTGGACCGGGCAGGTGTGCATGATGAGATATTCCACCGTCATGCCCTGGAGCATCATCGCCGCGGCGGTCCGGTCGTCGATGCCGTCGGGCATCTTCACCAGGTGGGAGACCGGGATGATGCGGGATTCGGCGTAGGCGCCCGGCGGGCTGGTGCCGTAGCAGACCCGGTCGCCCTCGGCGAAGCCGGCGACCCCCGGCCCGACCGCCTCGACGGTGCCGGCGCCCTCGAAGCCCGGCGTGAAGGGCAGGCCCGCCGCCGGGTAGAGGCCGGAGCGGAAATAGACGTCGATATAGTTGAGGCCGACGGCGGTGTGCCGGATGCGCACCTCGCCTTCGCCGGGATCGCCGACCTCGACGGCCTCCCATTGCAGGACTTCGGGTCCGCCGGTTTCGTGCACGACGATGGCATGGGTCATGGAATTCGTCCTCGAAGTTCGGTGATGGGCGCGCCTGCCGCGAAGCGCCGGCCCTGCGGCCGGCGGTCCCGGGCCGGTTAGCGCAGGTGGGCGTTGAAGAAGGCGGCCGAGCGGTCGTTGGCGGCCTGCGCCGCGCCGGCGTCGTAATGCTCGCCGCCGGACCGGGCGAAAGCGTGGTCCATGCCGGCATAGTCGTGGATCGTCACCTTGCCGTGGCCGTCCAGCGCGGCGTGGATCTGCGCCTGCTCCTCCTTCGGGCAGAAGCCGTCCTCTTCGGCGATATGCAGCATGGCCGGCTTTGCGATGTTGTCCGCCTCGTCGAGATTGTTGCCGATGCTGACGCCGTAATAGCCGACGCTGGCGTCGGCATCCGTGCGGGTCGCGCACAGATAGGCGAGCTTGCCGCCGAGGCAGAAGCCGACCGCGCCGACCTTGCCGCTGCACGCGGCGTCGCCGCGGATCGCGTCGATCGTCGCCTGGATATCCTCGACGCCCTTGGCCTCGTCGAAGCCCTGGTAAAGCTCGAAGCCCCGCGCCCAGCCCTCTTCGGTCTGATCGGTCAGCTGGAGGCCCGGCTCCTGGCGCCAGAAAATGTCCGGGCAGACCGCGATGAAGCCCTGGCCGGCCCACCAGTCGCAGATATCGCGCATCACCCGGTTGACGCCGAAAATCTCCTGGATGACGACGATGGCCGGGCCGGACCCTCCGGCGGGATCGGCGCGATAGGCCATGAATTGCCCGTCCGGGGCGTTGATCGTGATGTCCGGCATGGTTTCCTCCCTGAATTGCCGGGCCGCGGCCCCCGCAAGGCGGCGCGCGCGGCCGTGTTGTCTGAACCGCGAAAAAGCGTGCGGACGATGTCCTAGAAAACCGGCGCGGCTATTGCAAGCCGAGGCTGGGTTCGGCGTCCCCCATTTCCGCATCGGGCGGCGCGTCGAACAGGGTCCGCGGGCCGTGGGCGGACCAGCCTTCGAGCTCCAGCAGCCAGGTCTTGGTGTCGGTCCCGCCGTCGCCGGAATAGCCGCCGAGGCCGCCCGAGGCGACGACCCGGTGGCACGGGATGATGATCGGGATCGGATTGCGGCCGCACGCCCCGCCGACCGCGCGCGGCGCGTTGCGCAGCCAGCGGGCGATTTCGCCGTAGGTCCTTGTCTCGCCATAGGGGATCGCCTGCATCTGCCGCCAGACCGCGCGCTGGAAGGCGGTGCCGTGGGGCGCCAGCGGCAGGTCGAACTGGCGCAACTGGCAGAAAAAATAGGCGTTCAGCTGGTGAACGGCCCGGTTGAGCAGCGGCGTATCGTCCCTATGCGAATCGGGGTGCAGATCGGGCTGCTCCTCGGGCGCGCCGATCGGGCCGGGCTGCGCCGCCGGCCCCCAGTCGAGATGGGTGATGTGGCCATGGGCCTCGCGGAGGCGCAGGAGGCCCAGCGGGCTGCGATAGGTCGTTTCGGCCATCGGAATCCGTTTCGTTCGCCCCTGCGCGGCCAAACGGTCGGTCAGCCGGACGGTCAGGCGGCTGGCGCCGCCGTCAGGCCGGGCTGCGCTGCGTCAGCCGCTCCGCCAGCGCCGCCGGGTCGGCGATCGGCAGGCTGCACGTCATGCCCTGGCAGACATAGGCCGCCGGCCGGCCTTCGGCGAGGCCCTTGCCCTGCGCCGGATGGCCGTCCGGCAGCCTGTCCTGCGGATCGATCCGGCGGAAGACCCGCGCCGGCGCCGCAGCCTGCCAGGCCGCCCGGACCAGCGCTTGCGTGTCCGGATCGTCCGCCGGGCCGACCACCACGGTCTGCAGCGCGGTTTCCAGCAGTCGCGCGCCGCTGGCAAGCAGCGGGGCCGCCAGCGCGTTGCGGTTGAGTTCGCCCGAAAAGGCCCGCACCAGCGCGTCGGCGCGCTCGAGCAGCGCCGTATCGCCGGCGAGCAGGCCGAGGCGGGCGAGATTGTGCACCATCAGCCCGTTGGACGACGGCGTTGCGTTGTCGTGCACGGACTTGGCGCGCACGATGAGGCCCGGCACGTCGTCGGCCGCCAGGAAATAGCCCCCGCCGGCAGAATCGAGGAAATGCCGGTCGATCGTGTCGGTCCAGCGCCGGGCCTGCGCCAGGTAGCGCTCTTCGCCGGTCGCCTCGAACAGGGTGAGCGCGGCGCGGATCAGGCTGGCATAGTCCTCGGCGGTCGCGGGATGGGCCGCCCGTCCGGCACGCCAACTGTGGATCAGCCGGTCGCCACCCGAGTCCTTATCGAGGGTCATCTCGTCCAGCACGAAATCGAAGGCGCCCGCCGCCAGTTCGATCCAGGCCGGCCGGTCCATGATCGCCCCGGCCAGCGCCAGGGCGTGGATCATGTAGCCGTTCCAGTCGGCCAGCACCTTGTCGTCCAGGCCGGGCCGCGGCCGCCCCGCGCGCGCGTCGAGCAGCACGGCCCGGCAGCGCTCGAGCATCGCCTCGTGCCCGGCGTCGCCCAGCATCGGCCGCTGGGAGCGGTTGAGGATGACCTTGCCTTCCCAGTTGCCGTCCGCGGACACGTCGTAGGCCTCGCAGAAGGCCTCGGCGTCGCCGCCCAGCAGCTCCTCGATCCCGGCGCGCGACCAGACGTAGAACTTGCCCTCCTCGCCCTCGCTGTCGGCGTCGAGCGCGCTGGCGAAGGCCCGGCCCTCGATAAGCATTTCCCGGGTCAGCCAGGCCACGGTCTCGTCGGCGCGGATGCGGTAGAGGTCGGCGCCGGTCTCGGCCCAGGCGTGGGCGAGGAGTTCGAGAATCTGCGCATTGTCGTAGAGCATCTTCTCGAAATGCGGCGCGAGCCAGAACATGTCGGTGGAATAGCGCGCATAGCCGCCGCCGAGATGGTCGTAGATGCCGCCCTGGGACATGCGGTCGAGCAGCAGCAGCACGGCATTGCGGTATTGCGGGTTGCCGGTCTCGGCGTACGCGCGCCAGATCAGGTCGAACAGGGCGCATTGCGGGAACTTCGGCGCGCCGGCGAGGCCGCCATGGGTGTTGTCCATCCGGCTGAGCAGGAAATCGGCGACCTGGAGGAATGTCTGGCGCGCGATCGCGCCGCCGGGCTGGTTGACGCCGAGGCCGGCGAGCGCGGATGTCAGCGTGTCAGCGTTGGCGCGCACCTTGTCGCCCTCGTCGCGATAGATCGCCGCGATGCGGTCGAGCACCCGCGGAAAGCCGGGCCGGCCCCAGCGGTCCTCGGGCGGGAAATAGGTGCCGCCCCAGAAGGGCTCCCGCTCCGCGGTCAGGAACATGGTGAGCGGCCAGCCGCCCTGTTCGCCGAGCAGGGCCAGGGCGTGCTGGTAGATCTGGTCGACGTCCGGCCGCTCCTCCCGGTCGACCTTGATGTTGACGAAGTCGCGGTTCATTGCCGCAGCGATGCCGTCGTCCTCGAAGCTCTCATGGGCCATGACGTGGCACCAGTGGCAGGCCGAATAGCCGATCGAGAGCAGCACCGGCTTGCCGTCGCGCTTCGCCGCCGCAAAGGCCGCGTCGGACCAGGGCTGCCAGTGCACCGGATTGTCCCTGTGCTGCAGCAGATAGGGGCTGGTCTCGTCGCCGAGGGCGTTGGTGGCGGCAGGGTCGGGTGCGGTCATGGCGGCGGTCGGCAGCGAAAGCGGGCGCGGGATGCGTCCGGCCTATATGGTGTAGCGGAACGGCCGCCGGCAATGTTGGGGGGCGACAGACTGCGGGAATGCGGGATGGCAGCGCTGTATCTTCGAATAACGCAAAATTGTCGCCCCGGACGGAGCGCAGCGACGATCCGGGGACCAGAGCCGCCCGGCACGGACGCACGGGGCGGCCCTGGGCCCCGGATCAAGTCCGGGGCGGCATCGTTGTTTTTTGGCACCGCCGCTCAACCATGACTCCGCGGGACACCATCGTCGCCCTGTCGTCGGGGGCGGGGAAGGCCGGGATCGCGGTGATCCGGGCGTCGGGGCCGGGCGCGGCGGCCTGTATCCGGCATCTCGCCGGCGCCGACGTGCCGCCGCGCCGGGCGGCATTGCGCGTACTGCGCGACGGCGCGGCGGGCGAAACCGTCGACAGCGGGCTCGTGCTCTGGCTACCCGGTCCGGGCTCGGTCACCGGCGAGGATGTCGCGGAATTCCAGGTCCACGGCAGCCCGGCGGTCGTCGGCAGGCTGCTGTCGGTCCTGTGCGCCCTCGACGGCGTCCGCCCCGCCGAGCCCGGCGAATTCACCCGCCGCGCCTTCGAGAACGGCCGGATGGACCTGTCGGAGGCCGAGGGGCTGGCCGACCTGATCGACGCCGAGACCGAGGCCCAGCGCGTCCAGGCCCAGCGCCAGATGGACGGCGCGTTCGCGGAGCGCTGCGCCGACTGGGGCGCGCAGCTGCGCCGCAGCCTGGCCTGGCTCGAGGCGGCGATCGACTTTCCCGACGAGGCGCTGCCGAACGACCTGGCGGCGCAGGTCCGGCCCGCGGTCGAAGCGGTCGCCGCCGGGCTGGCCGGCTGGCTCGCCGCGCCGGACCGCGGCCGCATGGTGCGCGAGGGCTACCGGGTCGCCATCGTCGGCGCGCCCAATGTCGGCAAGTCGTCACTGCTCAACCGGCTCGCGCAGCGCGACGTCGCCATCGTCGCCGAAACCGCGGGCACGACGCGCGACGTGATCGAGGTGCGGGCCGATCTCGCCGGCTACGCCGTCATCTTCGCCGATACGGCCGGGCTGCGGGACGACGAAACCGCCGGGGATATCGAACGGGAGGGCATGGCCCGCGCCCGGTTCCAGGCCGGCAATGCCGATCTGGTGCTCCACGTCGTCGACGCCTCGGCGCCCGCCGCCGGGCCGTCGGCGGATGTCGGGGCGGGTCCGGACCGGGTGCTGACCGTTGCCAACAAGACCGATCTCGCGCCCGCGCCGCCGGATGTGCCGCTCGGCGTCAGCGCCCGCACCGGCGACGGCATCGGCCGGCTGCTGGCGGCGATCGAAGACCGGGTGACGGCGGCGATGGGCGCGGCCGAACACCCGGCGCTGACCCGGCTGCGCCATCGGCAATGCCTGGAGGACGCGTCAGCCGCGCTGGAGCGCGCGCTCGCCGCCACCGGGGCGGAACTCACCGCCGAAGACCTGCGCCTTGCGCTGCGCGCCATGGACCGGCTGATCGGCCGCACCGACGTCGAGGACCTGCTCGACCTGATCTTCCGGGATTTCTGCATCGGGAAATAGGCACGCGGGGGCCGCGGCGCGGTCAGCAGGGCTTGGTTTTGGATGTCTTCTTCCCATGGCTGTACCGGGTAACCAGACAAAAACTGCCCTCGCGGCTGACCACTTGGCCGTGATACACGCCATTCGCATAATCGATTTCCCAGACTACCTTGTCCCAGGCCTTACTCCCGCGGGTGCGCTCGACCCACCGGCCGTGCTTCTTGCCGCGCATGAGATTGCCTGTGCCTTCATTGGAGTAGCGGGGATTCTTCCGGACTAGCGTACCCCGCCCGGCGGCGACGCCGCCTTCACAGGCGCCCGACCAGGTGAACGGTACGGATGGAACGTTGAAGCGGTTGTATATGTAGCAGCGACGCCTGTTGGCGAGCTCCTGCCAGCACTTCGCGCCCTTGCCCATTCCCGCGCATTTCGGCGACAGGCCCGCCACCGCGCCGCGGTCCTGCTGCGCCGGCTCCCGGGCGCCCGTCCCGCCCTCCGGCTCGCGGCGCTCCGGCTCGTCGCCCTCTTCGACGACGGTCGCCGTCACCGTGCAGGCGAAGCCGGTGAAGTCCGCGATCCGCACGGAGCCGGCACCCTGGCACTTGTACGCCTCGCTGCGGAAATGGTCCGCGCAGATCCCGGCCTGCCGCCGGAAGAGCGGCAGGCAGCCCGGATATTTCCGGTCCTCCGTGTTGCTCACGAAGCTCGTGTTCTGGCTGCACAGGTAAATTTTGCGCTGGACCGCCTGCCGGCAGGCCTCGCGGTTCTCGGCAACGTCGGTGTAGTAGACGCCGTCGATATCGCCGAATTTCGGCTTCAACTCCTTGGCGGAGGCCATCCCCGGAACCAGCAGAGCCGCAGACAGCGCGGCGCAGATTCGCAGCATCTTCATCTTCCGTGTCAATCGATCGGCGCATTCCCGCTGCGGCAACCGTAGCGGTATCGGCGCGCGTCGTGCAACGGCGCCGTCGAACGGCGAACGCCGCAGGCGTGCACGGCCCACCAGCCGCCCTCTATTGCTTCCCCGGACGGAGCGGAGCGACGATCCGGGGACCAGAGTCGCAGGCCGAAGGCTTTCGGGTCGGCTCTGGTCCCCGGATCGCCCCTCCGGGGCGTCCGGGGCGGCAAGGATGAAGGTGCACGCAGGATTGTGCCGCCCACCGGGCGGCGTTTCGCAGAGGATTCCTCAAGGGGCGGGGCTTCAGCGCACTTTGTTACCTGATCAAAGAAATTATACTTGACAATATAGGAAACAGTGCGTACTTACCGATATAGAACAAACAGCGAAAATCAGAGGATTATCATGACGCATCCCTATCCAGTGCCTGAGATTGATCCGGTGGAGGAGCGCTATCCCGTCCTGTCGAGCCGGCAGGAGGCCTTCTGCCGGCATTTCGTGGCGACCGGCAACGCCGCCGATGCCGCGCGCCGGTCCGGCTATGCCCCGGCCTCGGCGCGGCAGACCGGCCACGCGCTGCTGCAGCGGCCCCATATCGTCGCGCGGGTGCGCCAGATCCGCATGCTCTGGCGCGAGGCGGAGCGGGCGGAGGCGCGGATCCTGCTGGCGCGCCTCGAACAGGCCTGGGATGCGGCCGCCGCCCGGGGTTCGGCCTGGCTCATGTATCTGGTCATCCGGAAGCAGGAGGCGCTTTCGGGCCTGGGCGGCGGGGGCGAGGCCAACCGGGGCGCGCTGTGGCCGGTGCCCTGCGAGGACGAGTTCGGCGAACTGGGCACGCCGGATGCCGACCTCGACGCCACCGCGGGGATCGGCCTGCCGGACGGGCCGCTGGCCGGCGCGGTGCGCCTGGGGCGGGACCGGGCGGAGCGCGAGCGTGCGCGCCGCCGGATCGCCGCCGGCCTGCCGGTGCCGGAGCTCAGTGCCGACGCCGGACCCGAAGCGGAAGCCGACCGGATTCTTGAGAACGCCATCGAAGACCGCCGGGCGCTCGGGCGCGCGCTCGTAACCGCGCCGAGGCCGACCGTGTTGCAGGCCGTGGCGGACGCCGCGCCGGAAGCCGGGCCGGTGGCCGACGATCCGCCGGAAGACCGCTACGCGCGCGGCGGGCTCCCGGTGCCGCGGACCGGCCCGGACCTCCAGCCGGGCGACGATGCGCAAGTCGACCTGTCCGAGAGCTTCTGGATGCAGGATATGCGTGCCGGCGACCGGCCGACAGACCCGTGGAGCGAGGCGGAACTGGCAATCGACGAGGAAATCAAGGCGCGTTACGCCGAATCGCCGCCCGCCGAATCGCCGGCCGGCTCCGCGGACGAACCGGCGGACGAACCGGCCGGGGGCGATCCGGCGCCGGAAGAGGCGGCGCAGGCCCCGGCGGACGACGCGATGCACGATCCGGAAGACGAACCGCCGGCCGCACCCGAGGACGACTGGTTCGCCGCCGCCCAGGCCGAGATCGGGGCAATGGACCGCGCGCCCGGCCGCGATGCCGGCCTTGCGCCGGCCGGCCCCGCGGGCGAGCCGGCGGCTCCTGCCGGACCGTGAGCTTTCCCGTCCCGTCACCGCCGTTTTCCCAACCGCCCGTCCCTTCGACCGTCATCGCGACCGGGCGCAATCCCCACGCCGTCATTCCGACCGAGCGAAGCGAGTGGAGGAATCTCGGCTCGATCCCGACAACAGGATCCAGGATATCGCGCCGAGATGCCTCCGCTTCACCGCCCTGTGGGCGGCTCCGGTCGGAATGACGGGTTGGGGCGAAGCGGACGGCTGATCGCGGCCGATCATGACAAAACAGGACATTGCAGCGCATCCCCCAAGGGCGCCGCTCGAACCCCTTTCCCTTGCGGGAGGGGCACATTGAGGCCCGGAATTTGGCAGAAAACGGAGCAACATGACGGATCATGACATTTCCTGACACATTCCGGACTCACCGCCACTCCCCTGTGCCGCCCCGGACGGAGCGCAGCGACGATCCGGGGCCCAGGGCCCGCAGGCTGATGCCGTTCGGGTCGTCACTTGGGCCCGGATCGGGTCCGGGGCGGCAAGAAGAGCGGAAATGCCGGACATGACGAATCGCGACGCTTGCCGAAAACCGCCCCGCCGGCGCCGCGGCCTTGCTGCCCCATTCGCGTGGCCGTCTGATGGTGGCGATCTGGGAAATTATGCACAGGACTTCGCCGCTTGCGCGCGGCCGTCTGGCGGGAATGGTGGATTTCTGCGGATTTTTGGCCGGGAAAGCGGCTCGGGGGCGAAAAAAATGCAAGAATATAGACCGGTCTGTCTTGGTGAGCCGGGCCGGCCGGGGGCGGCGGATCATGACATTTCATGACATTTTCGATGGCGTCGAAGGACGCCGCCGGGCCGTGTTTCACGTGAAACAGGGCGGCGGACAGTGGTCCGGGCCCGGCCGGCGGCGCGGCGTCGGACCGGCCGCCGTCCTTGACTCCGCGGCCGGCGGTGCAATGTCTGCGCCCATGAGCATTTCGGGCACCCTGAACGCGGATGTGGTCGTCATCGGCGGCGGCCATGCCGGCTGCGAGGCGGCGGCGGCCGCGGCGCGCGCCGGCGCTCGCACGGTGCTGCTGACCCACAGCCGCGAGACCATCGGCGTCATGTCGTGCAACCCGGCGATCGGCGGGCTCGCCAAGGGCCATCTGGTGCGCGAGATCGACGCCCTGGACGGCGTCATGGGCCGGGCGATCGACCGGGCCGGCATCCAGTTCCGCATCCTCAACCGCAGCAAGGGCCCGGCGGTGCGCGGCCCGCGCGCCCAGGCCGACCGGACGCTGTATCGCCGGGCGATGCAGGCAATCCTGGCGGAACAGAAAAACCTCGACATCGTCGAGGGCGCCGCCGGCGACCTGGCGATCGACGGCGCGGGCCGCTGCGCCGGCGTCATGCTCGAGGACGGCCGGACGATCCGCGCCGGCGCCGTCGTCATCACGACCGGAACCTTCCTGCGCGGCGTCATCCATCTGGGCGAGAAGAGCTGGCCGGCCGGCCGGATCGACGCGCCGCCCGCGACCCGGCTGGCGGCGACGCTGGACCGCTTCGGCCTGCCGCTCGGCCGGCTCAAGACCGGCACGCCGCCGCGCCTCGACGGCCGCACGATCGACCGGGACTGCCTGGAGGTACAGGACGGCGACGATCCGCCCACCCCCTTCTCCTTCATGACCGGCCGGATCGACGTGCCGCAGACCGTCTGCCACATCACCCACACCAACGAAGCGGCCCATGCCGAAATCCGGGCCAATATCCGCCGCGCGCCGCTGTTTTCCGGCCAGATCGAGGGAGTCGGGCCGCGCTATTGCCCGTCGATCGAGGACAAGGTCGTGCGCTTTCCGGAGCGCGACAGCCACCAGATCTTTCTCGAACCGGAAGGGCTGGACGACCACACGGTCTATCCGAACGGCATCTCGACCTCCCTGCCGGAAGATGTGCAATTCCGTATGGTTCGCGCCATTCGCGGGCTGGAAAAGGCGGCGATCCTGCAGCCTGGCTATGCCATCGAATACGATTTCGTCGATCCACGGGCGCTGTTGCCGACCCTGGAATGCCGGGCGCTGCCCGGGCTGTATCTCGCCGGCCAGATCAACGGCACGACCGGCTACGAAGAGGCCGCGGGCCAGGGCCTGGTCGCTGGGCTCAACGCCGCCTTCGCGGCGTCCGGCGGCGGCGAGTTCGTGCTCGACCGGGCCGACGCCTATATCGGCGTCATGATCGACGACCTGGTGACGCTGGGGACGCGCGAGCCCTATCGCATGTTCACCTCGCGCGCCGAGTACCGGCTGCTGCTGCGCGCCGACAACGCCGATCTGCGCTTGACGCAACGGGGCATCGACCGGGGCTTCGTGTCGTCGGAGCGGGCGCGGCGCTTCGCGGACAAGACGGCCCGGCTCGACCGGGCGCGCGCGCTGGCGCAGCGGCTGGCGATGACGCCGGACGCCCTGGCCGCGCGGGGTTTCGCGGTCAATCGCGACGGCGTGCGCCGCTCGGCCCTCGACCTGCTGCGCTATCCGGATGTCGATCTGTCCCGGCTGGCGGCGGTCTGGCCGGAGCTGGGCGGGCTCGACCGGGACGTGGCCGAGCAGATCGAGATCGAGGGCCGCTATGCCGGCTATCTCGACCGCCAGGTGGCGGATATCCGGGCGTTCCGCAACGACGAGGCGCTCAAGCTGCCGGCGGACCTGGACTACGGGTCGATCGGCGGCCTGTCGAGCGAAATCCGGGAAAAGCTGGGCGCGGCGCGGCCGGCGACGCTCGCGGCTGCGGCGCGGATCTCCGGCGTGACGCCGGCGGCGCTGACCGCCCTGCTGCAGGTCGTCGAGCGCCGCCGGGCCGCGTGAACGGCCGCGTCGCCCGCGCCCGGTCCCGCGCCCGGTAATGCCCGGACCCAGGACCGGCTACGGGCCGGAGGACTTCGCCGCCGCGTTCGGTGTTTCACGTGAAACATGCGCGCGGTTCGTCCGCTACGAAACGGCGCTGCGTCGCTGGCAGCGCCGGATCAACCTGGTCGGGGCGTCGACGCTGGACGATATCTGGCGGCGCCATTTCGCCGACAGCGCCCAGCTCGCCGTCCATCTGCGCAAGGGCGCGCGCCGCGTCGTCGACCTCGGCAGCGGCGCGGGATTTCCCGGCCTGGTCCTGAAGCTGCTGCGGCCGGACCTGGACGTGACGCTGATCGAAGCCGATACGCGGAAGGCTGCGTTTCTTTCGGCAACGGCGGCGGAGTTGTCGGCCGATGTCGCGGTGCTCGCCGCGCGCATCGAAGACGTCACGCGGGGCCCGGCGCGGCCGGAAGCGGATGTCGTGACCGCCCGGGCGCTGGCGCCGCTGCCGGACCTGCTCGATCTGGCGAGCGGCTGGTCTGTGGATAACCCGCAGTTTTTGCTCCTCAAGGGACAAAATGTTGAGAAAGAATTGATTTCAGCTACTAAATGTTGGAAAATGGCGATCACGCAATTCGACAGCGTCACCCATCCGGGCGGACGCCTGCTGAGCATTGAAAGGATCGCCCGTGTTAAAATTTGATGCCACGCCGGAAAACGGAACGGCCGCTCAAAAAAAGCCGGCCCGGCGCTTGGGCGGCGCCTCCGGCCGGCCGGCGCGAATCCTGGCGGTCGCCAACCAGAAAGGCGGCGTCGGCAAGACGACGACGGCGATCAATCTCGGCACCGCGCTTGCCGCCTGCGGCCTGCGGGTGCTGCTCCTGGATCTCGATCCCCAGGCCAATGCGACGACCGGCCTCGGCACCGCGCCCGGCACCCGGGAGCCGGACAGCTACGACCTGATCATCGGCGAGGCGGCGCTGGACGAGGTCGTCATCGAGACCGAGGTTCCGGACCTCTTTCTCGCGCCGACCTCGATGCATCTGTCCGGCGCCGAAATCGAGCTGGTCCAGGCGGAGCGCCGGGAATACCGGCTCGCCGATGCGCTCGGGGGGCACACGGCGCCCTACGACTATGTGCTGATCGACTGCCCGCCCGCGCTCGGCCTGCTGACCCTCAACGCGCTGGTTGCCGCCGATGGCGTCCTCGTCCCGCTGCAATGCGAGTATTACGCCCTGGAGGGTGTCAGCCATCTTGTTCGCACCATCAATCGGGTCAAGGCCTCATTCAATAACAATCTCGACATTCAGGGCGTTGTGCTGACCATGCATGACAGGCGCAACAGACTAAGCGGTATGGTGGCCGAGGATGTACGGAATTGCTTCGGTTCGAAAGTTTATGAAACAATCATTCCAAGAAATGTCCGGGTATCCGAAGCACCGTCGCACGGCAAGCCCGTCCTGCTCTACGACCTGCGCTGCGCCGGCGCGATGGCCTATGCCCACCTGGCTCGCGAGGTGGTTTTGCGCGAGCGGGACCTTGGTAAAATGAGCGTCCATCAATGAATGAGGGCGGAAGCCGCCGCCGCGGCCTGGGACGCGGCCTCGACGCGCTGCTCGGCAGCGAGGGGCTTGCGCAGGAGCCGGGCCGGGCCCAGCGGGAAACGCCGGAACCACCCGGGGCGCCGCCTGGCGCGGCGGGTGAAAGCGTCCACCGGCTGCCGATCGGCGATGTCCGGCCGGGAAAGTTTCAGCCGCGCCGCAATTTCGGCGAGGAAGAGTTGCAGGCCCTCGCGGCGTCAATCGGCGAGAAAGGCGTGCTTCAGCCGGTCCTCGTGCGGCGCCACCCCGATGAGGCGGGATGCTGGGAGCTCGTTGCCGGCGAGCGGCGCTGGCTGGCCGCGCAACGCGCCGGCCTGCACGACATTCCGGCAATTGTTCACGATTTGTCCGACCGGGAGACGCTCGAAGCCGCCATTGTCGAAAATGTCCAGCGCCAGGACCTGACGCCCCTGGAAGAGTCCGAGGGTTACAGCCGGCTGATCGCCGAATTCGGCTATACCCAGGAGGCGCTGGCCAAGATCGTCGGCAGGAGCCGCAGCCATGTCGCCAACAGCCTCCGCCTGCTCAACCTGAGCGACGGGGTGAAGCGATTGCTCGATTCCGCCGCCCTGACCGCCGGCCATGCCCGGGCGCTGCTGTCCGCCGACGATCCGGATGCCCTTGCTGCAACAATCGCCGAAGACGGCCTGTCGGTGCGCCAGGCCGAACGGCTGGCGCAATCGGGCCGCCGGAAATCCGCGAAGCGTTCCGCTGGCCGGACCGCGCCGCCGGACGGGAAGGATGCCGATACGCTGGCCCTCGAACGCGAACTGGAGGCGCGTCTGGGCCTGGGCGTCGCGATCGACCACAAGGGCCCCGGCGGCCAGGTCGCGATCCGCTACGCATCCCTCGAACAGCTCGACGATCTGCTCGCCCGGCTGCTCGGAAAATCCTGAGCCGGCCGCAGAGCGCGGGTTCAGCCCCGGCGCACCGCCGCCGCGATTCCGCTCAGGACCCGGTCGCAGACCGCCGTATCGGGCAGTTCGGACCGCCGGGTCAGCCGTTCCGCCTCGGCAATGCGCTCCATCGCGGCAGCCAGCACGCGCTGCGGTATGCGCGCCTGCCGCGCCAGGCTTCCCTGGCGGGAAAAGTGCACCGGCGGCCTGAGCCGGCGGGCCGCCGAAACCGGATCGAGGCCCGTCCCCACCAGGCCGCGAAGGCGCGCCAGCCGCACCGCATGGCCCGCCATGGCCCTCAGGATCGTCCCGGATGCCACGCCCTCCTGCCGGACCCGCTGGAGCATCCGCTCGACATCGGGCATCCGTCCTTCGAAGGTTGCATCGACCAGAGAATCGAGGGTCAGCAGGGCCGTATCGCCGACCACGGACTGCGCCTGTGCGAGATCGACCGGCTTCGGCTCCGCCGCCTGCCCGCCGCCCGATCCAGCGCCCGGCCGCTCTTCGGCGACAGCGCCGACGAAAAGCGCCAGTTTCTCGATTTCGCGCCGTGTCAGCGCGCGGTCGCCGCCGGCGCGGTCCGCGACATAGTCGACGACGCCGGGTCCGGGCCGGAGGCCGGCCTCCTTCATGATTTCCCGCACCAGATCCGGCAGCGCCCGGCCGTCGTCATGGTAGCAGGGCACCGCCGCTGCCGCGGCGCATCCGATTGCAGCCGCAACGATCGCGCTCTTTCGGTTGGCGCCGGGCGCTTCTAGGACAATCCGCGCCTCCCCGGCTGGTTCCCGGACCATGTCGATCACCGCTTCAGCGATCCGGCCGGTCAGCCGCCGGACCCTGACCGCCCGCTGCCCGCCGCCGAAGGCAAGCGCGGTCGCCTCGTCATAGAGCAGCGCGGCATCGGCATTGACTGCTTCGCCGTCCAGATCGGCGATCCGGAACGGATCTCCGGGTTCCGGAACGACCTGCCGGACCAGCGCATCGGCGCGTTCGCGGATCAGCCCTTCATCGGGCCCGAACAGGAGAAACAGGCGCATGTCGGACGGCGGCTTCGCGATGAAGCGCTTCGCCCCGGCAGGCTTGACCTCCATGTTCGACGCCCCGGTGCGGGCTACTGGCGCCGGCGCAGCGACCGCAACCGGTTGAAATAGGCCGCGACGCGCAGGGCGATGCTGTCCGCGATCAGGGCCAGGCCCCGCCGCCGTGCCGCGCGTTCCGAAGCGATCGTGGCATATTCGCTGTCGACGATATTGTAGGAGGTGACGGTGCCCGCACGACTGGAAAATACTATTGCGTTCGAGCTCCTGTCCCGCAGGCGGAATGTCGACCGGAAACGCAGGCTCGTGCGGGTCGCCGTTTCATCCTTGCGGATGCCGAGTTCGAGCTTGGCCACAGCGACGCGCACATCCAGGGTAAAGCGCGGATCGGCCGGCGCGCCGGACGGGTTGAGCCGGTCGATCAGCTCGTTGCGGAGGATCTGTCCGGTCCGGTCCGGAATCGGGGCAATGCGGACCGATGCAACATCGGCCGAGACGCCGCCGCGCGCCGTCCTGTCGGCGTAGAGCGGCTCAAAACCGCATCCCGCCAGGCCCATCGCCAGAACCGTTGCCGGGATCGACCCGGCGACGGCGACGCGGCAGCGCGTTGTCCTCAATTTCACTCCGTCCATCGTCCTTCGCCCGCTGGCAGACAGGGCCGGCACCGTGGTATCAGACCACGATATTCACAATCCTGTCGGGCACAACGACGATCTTGCGGATGTCGCGCCCCACAACCTGCCGGGCAACCGCCGGCAGCGCCAGCGCGGCGGCTTCGACCGCCGTCCGGTCCGCCCCGGCCGGCTGGTCGATCGTACCGCGCAGCTTGCCCTTGACCTGAACGGCGATGGTGACCGTGTCGTCGACCGTGAGCGACGGATCGCATTCCGGCCACGGGCGGGTTGCCAGCAGCGTCTCGTGTCCCAGACTCCGCCACAGTTCCTCGCCGACATGCGGGGTCATGGGGGCGATCAGGCGAACCGCCGTTTCCAGTCCCTCGCGCATCGCCCAGGCCATGTCGGCGCCATCGGCCGCCCCGCCGGCCGGCGCGGTGTCGGCAAGAGTGTTGGTCAGCTCGCGGATCCGGGCGACCGCCCGGTTGAAATGAAACCGCTCGAAATCGTCGGTCACGCCGGCGATGGTCTTGTGGGCCGCCCTGCGCAGCGCCAATGCAGCATCGCTCCAGGCTGCCGGCGGCGGCGTCCCGGGCGGCGGCACCGCAACGGGCGGATCAACGACCATCCGGTACAACCGGTTCATATAGCGCCAGGCACCGTCGATGCCGGCCTCGGTCCAGTCCATGTCCCGGTCCGGCGGCGTATCCGAAAGCATGAAGAGCCGGGCCGTATCGGCGCCGTAGGTTTCGATGATGGCCTCCGGGTCGACGGTGTTCCGCTTCGACTTGCTCATCGATTCCGACCGGCCGATCGTGATCGGCTCGCCGGAATCGGCGAGACGCGCCGTCTCGCCGTCCCTGACGACCTGGTCCGGGTACAGCCAGTTGCCCGCCCTGTCGCGATAGGTTTCGTGGCAGACCATGCCCTGGGTGTAGAGGCCGGCGAACGGCTCTTCGAGGCCGTTCAGCGATCCTGTGTCGGACATGGCGCGGACATAAAAGCGCGAATAGAGCAGATGCAGGATCGCGTGCTCCACGCCGCCGATATACTGGTCGACCGGCAGCCAGTAATCCGTCGCCGCTTTGTCGGCCGGCGCTCCTTCATGGCGCGGCGAGCAATAGCGCGCGAAATACCAGGACGAATCGACGAAGGTATCCATGGTGTCCGTGTCACGCCGCGCCGGCCGGCCGCATTGCGGGCAGTCGACATGCTTCCAGGTCGGGTGGCGGTCCAGCGGATTGCCGGGCGCGTCGAACGTCACGTCCTCGGGCAGCATCACCGGCAGTTGATCGCGCGGCACCGGCACGATGCCGCACGCATCGCAATGAATCGTC
The DNA here is from genome assembly GCA_028819475.1 of Rhodospirillaceae bacterium. Taxonomy (NCBI): domain Bacteria; kingdom Pseudomonadati; phylum Pseudomonadota; class Alphaproteobacteria; order Rhodospirillales; family Rhodospirillaceae; species Rhodospirillaceae bacterium. The sequence goes on along the minus strand of JAPPLJ010000025.1, from coordinate 68,252 downwards.
GGGATCGGGCAGCCCCAGTAGCGCTGGCGGGAAATCAGCCAGTCGCGCAGGCGGTACTGGATCGTGCCCGTGCCCGTGCCCTCGGCTTCCAGCCGGTCGATGGCGGCGCGGATGGCGGCGGGCACCTCGAGACCGTTGAGGAAGTCCGAATTGACGACAACGGCGCCGCTGTCCTTCCTGAGATAGGCTTCGCCGCCGATTTCGATGGGCTGCGCCTCGCCCTCGACAAGAGGGGCGACAACCGGGAGCACGGGCAGATCGTATTTCCGGGCGAATTCCAGATCGCGCTGATCGTGGGCCGGACAGCCGAAAATTGCTCCTGAGCCGTATTCCATCAGGACAAAATTGGCGACGTAGACCGGCAGGGTCATGCCTTCGACAAACGGATGCTCGACCTCGACCGCGGTCCGGTAGCCCGTTTTCTCGGCCGCCTCGATGGCGGCCTCGCTGGTGCCGATGCGCTGGCATTCGGCGACAAAGGCCTGCAGCGCGGGATCGTTCCGCGCCAGCTCCTCGCTCAACGGATGGTTCGGCGCCAGCGCGCAGAAAGAGGCGCCGAACAGGGTGTCGGGCCGGGTCGTGAAGACCTCGAGCGCCTCGCCGTCCCGGCCGACGATCGGGAACCGGACCCGGGCGCCTTCGGACCGGCCGATCCAGTTTTCCTGCATCGTCCGGACCTTTTCCGGCCAACGCTCCATCGATTCGAGCGCATCGAGCAGCTCGTCGGCATAGCGGGTGATGCGGAAGAACCACTGCGACAGCCTGCGCCGCTCCACGACCGCGCCCGAACGCCAGCCCTTTCCGTCGATCACCTGCTCGTTGGCGAGAACGGTTCCGTCCTTCGGATCCCAGTTGACCCAGAATTCCTTGCGATACGCCAAGTCCTTTTCGAGAAAATCCAGGAAGATGCTCTGCTGGTGGACGTAGTAGCCGGGATGACAGGAGGCGATTTCGCGGTCCCAGTTGAGCGACAGCCCCATCCGCTTCAGCTGGCGCCGCATCGTGGCAATATTGTCGTAGGTCCAGTCGCGCGGGTGGACGCCGCGCTCGATCGCGGCATTTTCCGCGGGCAGGCCGAAGGCGTCCCATCCCATGGGGTGGATGACGTTATACCCCCGGGCCCGGCGGTAGCGGGCCACGGCATCCCCCAGCGTGTAGTTGCGGACATGACCCATGTGGATCTTCCCCGACGGATAGGGGAACATCTCCATGACATAATATTTCGGCTTGCCGGGATCGGCCTCAGCCGCGAAACAGCCGGCCTCGTCCCAGGCCTTCTGCCATTTCGGCTCCGCCTCTCGGAAACTGTAGCGCGCCATTTTCGGCGAAACTCCGCTTGTCGGCCTTCCGGCGGGCCCGTCCACTGCTGCCGCCGCGAATGCTGCCGAATCAGGTGCCCTTTGCGGCAGCGCGGAAACGCGCGGCCCGCATGATCGTCGTATGCAACGTGGCGACAGTGGACGCGCTGACCGGCCGGTTGCGCCAGACTCCGCCGCGTCGCACCTGTCTGATGACGGCGATCCGCAGATTCCTGGCCTCAAGGTCCGGGCCGAGAATGTTGATCGTCACGCGCAGCCGTTCGCCCGGCGCATCTTTTGGCCTGTACCAGTCCGTCGCCAGCACCCCGCCGAACGGATCGGACATTCTCTTCCGGACGAAACCGAGCTGGTTATCGGCCGCGACCCACAGATCCGGGTTGGGGCGGATCGCCCGGGCGTGCGCGTATCGCTCGAAAATATTCACGGCAGTGCCCGTCCGCGGCTCCTCCTTGGCGCACCCGGTCAGAAGCAGGGCCAGAGACAGCGTGGCGACGGCTGCGGCCGGGCAAAGGCGGCGCACAGGCAAAAACCCCGGCCTGTCCGCAATTTTCGGTTCGGTACGGGTGCCGCGTCCGATCATGGCGTTCACTTTCAAGCGGTGGAAATCGCCGCCGCCGGCCAATCCAGCGGTCGGCGGCGCACTCGGTATATCCGATATCGCGACTTGCGGCAAAGTCCGGTCCGGGCGCCATGCCGGACCGTTCCGGCTGCACGCTTGACTATGGAGCCGGCGGCTTCAAGCTAACCGGAAGATGAGCGCTCGAGAAAATCTCGTCGACGTCCTGAACGCGATCCGCGAATCGTGCCGGCAGGCCGGGCGGCCCGCCGACGCGGTGTCCCTGGTTGCCGTGACGAAGGCGTGGAGTCCTGAGGCCATTCGGCCGGTTCTGGATGCCGGCCACCGGCTGTTCGGCGAGAACCGCGTCCAGGAAGCGCAGGGCAAGTGGCCCGAACTGAAATGCCGCTTTCCAGACATACGGCTCCACATGATCGGCCACCTGCAAACCAACAAGGCCGCTGACGCTGTGGCGCTGTTCGATACGATCGAAACGGTCGACCGGCCGAGGCTCGCAGCGGCGATCGCCCGGGAACAGGCGCGGCAGAACCGTCGGATCGGCTGTTACGTTCAGGTCAATACCGGAGAAGAGCCGCAAAAGGGCGGCGTCGAGCCAGGCGAAACGGAGTCGTTCGTCGCGCATTGCCGCGGCCTGGGTCTGTCCGTCACCGGCCTGATGTGCCTGCCTCCGGTCGACCAGGAGCCTGGGCCCCATTTCGCTCTTCTGGCCAATCTCGCCCGGGTGCAGGCCTTGCCGTGCCTCAGCATGGGCATGAGCGCCGATTACGGCGCCGCTGTCGAACAGGGCGCAACCCATGTCCGCATCGGCACCGCCATTTTCGGTCCCAGAATGGCGCCGCGCCCGGCGGCCCCCGCGTAGTGCCTCCCATATGAAGTACGTCGGCAAATGGGGTCGCAATATCGCCGGAATTTATTGTGCAGAAGGGGGTTCCGTGCCTATCTTGTTAACCGATATTCATCGGCGCGGCTGCGGTCGCCCGTACCTGATCGATAAGCGGAATTTGCAGGCCTAGCCAGTGAACAAACGCCAGCCCGGTCCCGGTAAGCAACTTCTCCTGGTCGATGACGATACCGACTTCCGGGAATCGCTGGTTGAACAATTCCGGCTGCACGAGGAATTTGCGACCGATGTTGCGGTCAGCGCGGAGGAGGCGCTGAGCAGGGTCAAGGATGCGCGGTACGATGCCGTGTTGCTGGACGTTCGCCTGCCCGACATGGACGGCCGCGAATTATGCCGCCTGTTGCGCCGCAACGGGGTCAAGGCGCCCATCATCATGCTGACCGGCGCCGACAGCGACGCCGACGCCATTCTGGGCTTGGACGCCGGCGCCAACGACTATGTCACCAAACCGTTCCGGCTCGGCGTGCTGCTTGCGCGGCTCCGGGCCCATGTGCGGCAGCACGAGGCGAGCGAGGACGCGGTCTTTACGATCGGCCACTACACGTTCAGGCCGGCGATGAAGCTTCTGGTTGCCGATGAGACGGGGCAGAAGGTGAGACTCACCGAAAAGGAAACGGCGATTCTCAAATTCCTTTATCGCGCCAACGGAGAAACGGTGTCGCGCGAGACGCTGTTGACCGACGTGTGGGGATACAATGCCAACGTCACCACCCATACGCTGGAGACCCACGTGTACCGGTTGCGCCAGAAAATCGAAAAGAACCCGGGCCAGGCCGAAATTCTGGTGACCGAGCCGGGCGGGTACCGGCTGGCCCCCTGAGCGGCGGCCCGGTGGTTTGCCGAAACCGGCGCCGGCCCGCGAAAGAACGCATGCACCGATGAGCGCAGCAAGCGCCACGAGCCGCGAAGACTTTTTCGTCCGCTTCCGCGGCGTCCGCGGCACGGTCGCCTGTCCAGGCGCCGAGTACGCCCGCTACGGGGGCAACACGTCTTGCCTCGAAATCCGCTGTGCGGGCCACCTGTTCATTCTGGATGCAGGCACCGGTCTGCGCGCTCTGGGGGCGGAGCTGGATGCTGCGGGGACGGTCGATACCGACATTCTGCTGACCCATACCCATATCGACCACATCGCGGGGATGCCCTTCTTCATCCCGCTGTTCAAGACCGGCAACCGGTTGCGCATCCATGCCGGTCACCTGTGGGACAACGATGTCCGCCTGCGCGACGTGTTTCTTCGCTTGATCGAGGCGCCGATCTTCCCGGTGCCGCTGGAGGCTGTAGGCGCGGAAATCAGCTTCGAGGAATTCCGCGCCGGCGACCGGCTTAACCTGCGCCCGGGCGTTTCCATCCTTACCGCGCCGCTCAACCACCCCAACGGCGCGACCGGCTACCGGATCGAATGGGGCGGCCGGTCGATCTGCTATGTCACGGATACCGAACATGTCGAAGGCGAAATCGACACCAACATTCTCGGCCTGATCGAAGGCACCGACCTCTTCGTCTACGACGCGACCTACACGGCGGCGGAATACCCGGCCTTCAAGGGGTGGGGCCATTCGACATGGGAGGCCGGCGCTGCGCTCGCCCGGCGCGGCGGTGTCGGCCGCTACGTCATATTTCACCATGCGCCGGAACATACCGACGACGATATGGACCGGATAGCAGACGAGGCGCAGGGTGTCTTTGCGTCGACGGTCGTCGCCCGCGAAGGACTGGTGCTGCACCCGTAGCGCGACGGTGCTGCGCCGGGGGAGAGTGTCGGGATCGAATTCCCCAGGGGAGACGAGAAACAGAGGCGGGAATCGACCCCTTGGCGCGTACCGCCCGGACGGAATCCGGGATGTATCCCTCGTCCAATTCAGAGAGCATACTGGATTCAATGCGTATGCAGCATTCATGGGATCGACAGGAAGCGCCGCAGAGCCCGATATCGCGGGCCGTTGCCGCGGTCCGATCGGCAACTGCGCAACTGAGGGGCCGCGGCGAAGCCGACGTCGCTCCGCGCATCCGCGAAGCGATCGATCGCCAGCGCGACGCCAGCGAGCGCCTGATCGGCTGGATCCAGCTCTCCGTGATCGTCGGCCTGGGCGTGCTGTTCCTGTTGTCGCCGAAAACCCACGAAACCGCAGTTTTTGAACGACCGATCGGCTGGGCGCTGCTGGCCTATTTCCTGTTTACCCTTCTGCGACTCACCCTGTCCTACCGGATCAGGCTCCCCGCCTGGTTCCTCGCCCTCTCCGTCGTGGCGGATATGCTGTTGCTGCTGGGTATCATCTGGTCGTTTCACATCGACTATAACCAGCCGCCCGCCTTCTATCTGAAGGCGCCAACGCTGCTCTATGTGTTCCTGTTCATCTCGATCCGCGCGCTCCGGTTCGATTCGCGCTACGTCTTGCTGGCCGGCTGCGCGGCAGCCGCAGGCTGGATGTTCATGATCGGTTACGCGATTTTCTATACCGGCGGCATGTCCGCCGTTACCCGGGACTACGTCGAATACCTGACGACGAACCGGATTTTGCTGGGCGCCGAATTCGACAAGATCATCACCATCGCGCTGGTCACCGCGATTCTGGCGGTCGCCATCATGCGCGCCCGCCGGACTCTGGTACGCGGCGCGGAGGAGCATGCGGCGGCCGCGTCGCTGGCGCGCTTCTTCAGCCCCGAAATCGCGGACCAGATCGTCCAGGCACAGGAAGAAATTCGTGCCGGCGAGGGCCAGCAGCGCGACGCCGCCATCCTGACAACCGATATCCGCGGATTCACAGACCGGGCGGCGACGTTGCCGGCCAACGAGGTGATCGAGATTCTGACCGAGTACCAGTCCCGTCTGGTGCCGGAGATCCAGAGACACCACGGGTCGATCGACAAATTCATGGGCGACGGAATTCTCGCAACCTTCGGCGCCGCGCTGCCGGCGGCGACCTACGCGGCCGATGCTCTGTGGGCCGCCGAAGCCGTTGCCGACGCTGCCGTTCAGTGGACCGCGGCGCGCCGGGCGGCGGGCAAACCGGCGCTGCCGGTGGCTGTCGCGGTGACCGCGGGGCCTGTCGTCTTCGGTGCGGTCGGCGACGCGAGCCGCCTTGAATACACGGTGATCGGCGATCCCGTGAACCTGGCGGCCAAGCTTGACAAGCATGGCAAGAGCCTGAATGCCAGTATCGTTATGACGGTGGAGACCATGGATTGCGCGGTCCGCCAGGGCTTCCGGACATCCCGGCGATACCGGCGTGCCGCGGCTTCCGATGTTGCCGGCGTTTCCGGGCCGGTCGATCTACTCTACCTCACCGCCGACTGATTCCGGCCGGCCGGCGTCACTTGTAGGGGTCGGCGGCGTCCCGCAAGCCGTCGCCGAGGAAATTGAACGTCAGCACCGTGACGATGACCGGCACCACCGGAAGCATCAACCAGGGGTAAAGCGCGACAACGTTGATATTCTGCGCCTCCGACAATAGCACGCCCCAGCTTGTGATCGGCGGCTTCAGGCCGAGGCCCAGGAAACTCAACGCCGTTTCGCCGAGGATCATCGCCGGGATTGAGAGGGTTGCAGAGGCAATCAGGTGGCTGGTGAAGCTGGGCAGCAGATGCCGCCCGATGATCCGGCTCGGGCTGGCGCCCATCAATTGCGCAGCCGTCGCGAAGTCCTCTTCCCGCAGGGCGAACAGCTTGGACCGCACGGCGCGGGCCAGGCCGGTCCAGTCCAGCAGGCCGAGGATCAGGGTAATACCGAAATAGATCCACAGGGGCGACCAGGTGACTGGCAGCGCGGCGGACAACGCCATCCACAGCGGCAGCACCGGGAAGGACCGCAGCACCTCGATGACGCGCTGGACGATCGAATCGACCCAACCGCCGTAATATCCGGCCAGCCCGCCGATGACGATGCCGAGGAGAAAGCTGATCGCGACGCCGACAAAGCCGATGGTTAGCGATATTCGCGAACCGATCGCTAGGCGGGAGAACATGTCGCGCCCCATCCGGTCCGTTCCGAGCAGGAACAGGGTGCCGCCCCTCGCGGCGCAGAACAGGCGGACATCCATCTCGATCAGGCCCCAGAACCGGTAGGCCTCGCTGCGGCACAGGAAGCGGATCGGATATATTTTTGAATGATCGACCGTATAAATCCGCTGCAGCGTGTCGCGATCGAGCTGGTAGTTCAGCCCGTAGACAAACGGCCCGACGAATCGTCCTTCGTGGAACAGCCGCACGGCCTGCGGCGGCGCATAGATGAAACCGGTGTGCCGCGCCGCCATGTTGTAGGGGACCAGCAGTTCGGCAACCATGGCGCACACATACATGAACAGCAGAAGACCGCCGCAGAACACCGCGATCTTGTGGCGGCGCAGCTTCCACCACATCAGCTTCCACTGGCCCGCCAGGTAATAGCGCTCCTGTTCCGGGGTCAGGGCCTCGATGGAATGCGGATTGAACGGCGCTTCGGAAACGAACCGTTCGTTGGCCGGGCCCGGCGACGAGGCGGTGCGCCCGGTCATTTTTCCGCCCGGCCCTGGAGCCGGATCCGTGGATCGAGCAGGGCCAGCGCCAGATCGGAGACCAGCACGCCGAGCACGGTCAGCAGGGCGAGGAACATCAGGAAGGAGCCGGCCAGATACATGTCCTGGCTGAGCAGCGCTTCATAGAGCATCTTGCCGGTGGTCGGCAGGTTGAGCACCACCGACACGATGACGGCGCCCGAAATCACCTGGGGCAGCAGGTCGCCGATATCCGAGATGAACGGGTTGAGCGACATGCGCAGCGGATATTTGACCAGTAGCCGGAACGGCGGCAGGCCCTTGGCCCGGCCGGTCACGACATACTGCTTCTGAAGCTCGTCCAGCAGGTTGGCGCGCAGGCGGCGGATCATACCGGCGGTGCCGGACGTGCCGATCACGATGACCGGGATCCACAGATGCTCGAGGACCGAGACGATCTTCCCCCAACCCCACGGCTGGCCGATATACCGCTCGTCCATCAGGCCGCCGATCTCGGTTCCGAACCAGACGTTGGCGAAATAGACCATGACTAGGGCGAGCAGGAAATTCGGCGTCGCCAGCCCCAGGAAGCCGATGAAGGTGAGGGAATTGTCGGCCCAGCTGTACTGGTGGGTCGCCGAGTAGACGCCGATCGGGAAGGCGACGATCCAGGTGAAAATGATGGTCGCGACCGAGACGATAAAGGAGAGCCACAACCGGTCGCCCACCACGTCGGCCACCGGCTGCTCGTATTCGAAGGAATAACCGAGATCGCCCTGGACCAGCCCGAAGACCCACTGGACATACTGGACCAGGAAGGGCTGGTCGAGGCCGTATTCCTCGCGCAGCGCCTCGATCTGTTTCAGGTCGGCCGGCTCGCCCAGTTCCCGGAGCTCTTCGATCAGTGTCGTCAGATAGTCGCCGGGCGGAAGCTGGATGACGACGAACACGATGAAGCTGATCGCGATCAGGGTCGGCACCATGATCAGCAGGCGATGGGCGATATAGCGGAGCATCGGCCTTGCCGGTCAGCGCGGGCGGGCGGAGCGACGGTGCGGCATCGTCAGCGGGTCGCCCCGGACGGCTTGGCGAACCAGAACGTATCGGGCCGATAGATGCCCAGATGGGCCCCGGGGTTCCAGGCCCAGACCCCGGTTTTCGGCACGTTGCGCAGGCTTACGTTCACGACGACCGGCTGGATCACGCCGCCGACCAGGCCGATCGAATAGACCCGGTCCGCGGAAATCTTCAGCATCCGGTGCCAGATACTGCGCCGTTGCGCCATCGAGCCGGCGGCCTCCCACCGGCGCAGCAGCTCGATCAGCCGGAGTGCGCCGGGATCGGTCGGCTTCTGCCCCGACCGGCCCTTGCTCGCATAATGGAGGCCCCATTGAGACCACTGGAGCTGGACCTGGTCAGTCGGCGCCAACGCCAGCGGCGGCGTGTCTGCCCGGACGTCGGCGTAATCCATCCCCGTCCACATCGCGATATGGGTCAGGCCCGCGTAGACGCGGCGGCGGAACATTTCGCGCCGCGTGTTTTTCTGGAACAGGCGGACGCCGATACGGCGCCAGGAATCCTGTATCAGGCGCATCGCGTCGGTATATTCGCTGCCCTCCGAAGCCGCCTCGACGATGATTTCGAGCGGCCGTCCGTCGGGCAGCAGGCGATAGCCCTCGCCGTCGCGATGGATCAGGCCGATCTCGTCCAGCAGGGCATTCGCCCGGTCGGGATCGAAGCGTGCCCAGGCGTTGCGGTATTCCGGCCGGAACAGCGGACTGCTCGGCAACACGGTATCGCCGCCCTCGGCGGCGAGCCCGTAATACATCACCCTGTTGATCTCCCGCCGGTCGATGCCGAGGGAAAGCGCACGGCGGAAGCGGACATCGCCGAACAATCCGCGCCACACCGGATCCTTGTGGTTCAGGTTCGGATAGAGCGCAATCTGGGCGCCGACGGCGGTCTGCCATTGATAGACCCTGTGCTTGCCCCGCGCTTCGCCGCGCTTGAGGAAGGTGAAGTCGGTAAAGCGCAGATAGCGGCCCTGCAGGTCGGTCTCGCCGACCCCGGCCTTGGCGGCGACGATCTTGCTGTCGGCGATGATGAAGACCAGCCGGTCAATATAGGGCAGCTGGCGGCCATTGCGGTCGATCCGGTGGAAATAGGGATTGCGGACGAAGACATAACGGTCCGCCGGCGGCGCGGTGGTCGGGATCCAGGGCTGCAATGTCGGCAGCGCCGGGTTCTGGAACCGGTACATCCGGCCGCGCTTGCGGTGGAACTTGGCCCAGCCGTCCGGCTTCAGGCCGTTCCTCGTCATTTTGCGGAGAAATTTCTTCTCTGCGTAATCGATGTGGAAGCGCTGCATATAGTGGCGCGGCATGTACAGATAGAGCGGCCGCGGCCCGGCCAGCGCGGGCAGGAAATAGGGGTTCGGCTTCGTCCAGCTGTAGCGAACGGTGTAACGGTCGGGAAACTCGACCTTCGGCTTCCGGCCGTCGACCAGCAAGGCCTGGGGCACGCCGAATCGCGACAGCACCCTGTTGTGAACGACATCTTCCCACCAATAGCGGAAGTCGTCGGTGGTGAAGGGCGCGCCGTCCGACCAGCGATGGCCCTTGCGCAGGGTGAAGGTGAAGGTCCGGCCGTCCTTCACCTCGAACCGCTCCAGGATATCGGGCTTCAGCCGGTATTCGGCGTCATAGGCCACCAGACGGGCGTAACCATAGACCACAGCCATCCGGGTATCCTTGGCCCGTGCCATCAGCATGGTCAGCGAGCCGCCGTAACGGCCCGGCTCTTTCGCCGTGCCGGCATAGGATACGACCGACGGCGTCGCCGGCAATCGCAGCGCGATCGGCGCTAGGACGCCTGTTGCAATTTTTGGCTTGAGCCAGGGCGGCTCGATATAGGGCTGTGCCCGGGCCGCGCTGCCGGCGCCGGCCAGGCTTGTCGCCGCCAGCGCCGCACCGGCAATCCATCGCTGATACAGCGTCATCGGCCTGCCTGCGCCCGGTCGCTGCCGGTGTCCAGCACGGCGTTCTCCCAGGCGCGCACGAGGTGCCCGCCGCCGACATCGTGGAAGACTTCAGCCTGTTCGGGGCCGCGCAGCGCAAACGGCTCCGGCCAGGCTTCGGGGAGGGAGGCCTTGCCTTCCATCAGGGCGGCGAAATCCAGCTGGTGGTTCAGGTCGGGTTCCGGCACGGCCGCGACCAGCGCCCTGGTATAGGGATGCACCGGGTTGCGGAACAGTGTCTCGCCCCGGGCGACTTCGACGATGCGGCCGGCGCACATGACGGCGATCCGGTCGGCGACATAGTTCACGACCGCCAGGTTGTGTGAAATGAACAGGTAGGTCAGGCCAAGCTCCGTCTGCAAGTCGCGCAACAGGTTCAGGATTTGCGCCTGGATCGAAACGTCCAGCGCCGAAACCGGCTCGTCGCAGATCAGCAGTTCGGGCTTGAGCGCAAGGGCGCGCGCGATGCCGATGCGCTGGCGCTGGCCGCCCGAGAAGGAATGCGGATAGCGGTTCAGGAAGCGCGGATCGAGGCCGACCCGGCGCAACAGTTCGGCGATCAATTCCCGCCGGTGTCCGGCGTCGCCGATGCGGTGAATTTTCAAAGGCTCGCTGACGATATCGAACACCGTCATGCGCGGGTTGAGCGAACTGAACGGGTCCTGAAAGATGAACTGCACGTCCCGGCGGTATTCGTTCAGCGCTTCGCCCTTCAGGGTCAACACGTCCCGCCATTCGCCGCCCTTGTTGTAGACGACCCGGCCCGAATCCGGTGTCAGGGCGCGCATGATCGTCTTGCTCAGGGTTGTCTTGCCGCAGCCGCTCTCGCCGACCAGGCCCAGGCATTCGCCATGACGGACTTCGAAACTCACGCGGTCGACCGCGCGCACCGCCGCCGCCCTGCCGCCCTTGCGGATGCGGTAGCTCTTGACCAGGTCCTCGACTTTCAGCAGCGGTCCGGCCCGGTCGGCGTCATCCGGCTGCCGCGTCCGCGCCGCCAGCAGGTGGCCTGAGTCCGCCTCGATTTCGCGCAGCGGGGTCAGGCGCTCGCCGCGGTCCATGTCGAAGCGCGGCACCGCCTTCATCAGGGCCCTGAGATAAGGGTGGCGGGGGTCGCCGTATATCTGTTCGGTCGTGCCGATTTCCATGATCTCGCCGTGGTACATCACGACGACTTCCTCGGCGACATTGGCGACCACGCCCAGATCGTGGGTAATCATCAGGACCGCCATATGGAACTCGGCCTGCAGATCGCGGATCAGCTTCAGGATCTGCGCCTGAATGGTCACGTCGAGCGCCGTCGTCGGTTCGTCGGCGATCAGCAGCGCGGGCCGGCACACCAGCGCCATGGCGATCATCGCGCGCTGGCGGAGGCCGCCGGACAGCTCGAACGGATAGGTTCTCAAGGCGCGCTTCGGATCGGGAAAGCCGACATGGCCGAGCATATCGGCGACCGCTTCGTCCCGCTCCCTGGAGTTGACCGTGCGGTGCAGGCTCAAGGCTTCCCCGACCTGGTCGCCGATCGTGTGCAGCGGCGACAGCGACGTCATCGGCTCCTGGAAAATGATCGAAATCCGGCCGCCGCGGATCGACCGCAGGCGGGCGCCATCGGGGTCTTCCGCCGCCAGGTCGATTGCACCGCCGTCGCCTTCCGGATCCCGGAACAGGACCTCGCCCTGCTTGATGATCGCATTGTTCGGCAGAATGCCCATCAGCGTCTGGGAGACGACAGTCTTGCCGCTGCCGCTCTCGCCGACCAGCGCAACCGTGCCGCCGGCCGGTATCTTGAAGGAGGCGCCGCGCACCGCCGGCACTTCACCGCCGTGCACGGCGAAGGAGACGTGAAGGTCGCGGATTTCGATCAGCGGTGCGGCCACGTTCTTCCCGCCTGACGGTCAGTTGGAGTCCGAAAGCTTTTCGGGCGAAAATCCCAGGGCCTGAAAGTTCGCCAAGGTCGTCTGGGTCATCGGCAGGTCGTTGCGCAATCCGGCAGCCAGCGCCGCTTCGGCGATCGCGTCGAAATTCTCGAGCGTCGAATCGATGGACAGGCGCGCCCCGGCTGCCCGGACGGTCAGTTGCATCCACCCATCGGACCTGTCGCGGCGCAGAGGATAGAAGCGCAGCGTCAGGCCGGACAGTTCGGCCCAGGCAACCCCGGTCGCCACCTTCCTACTGAACGCGGCATTTGTGCGCAGGAGCCCGGCTTCGGTCAATCTGTATTCGGCCTGCGCGCGCAGCCAGGTCCGTGCGCCAAAGGCCGCGAAGAGCACGATCAGGGCGACGAATAACCAGAATCCGAACGAACTGCCCCGGGAAATCACGGCCAGCGGCACGCACAGGGCCACCCCGATGCCGGCGCGGATATAGTCGTTGCGCAAGGTCGCCCGCGGATAGCGCAGTACGGTCATGGCGCAAGCCTAGCCCGGATTTCGCGCCCGGGTCACGGCCGGCGTCGCATTCCGCGCTGTTTCCGGGCTAGAACAACGACGTAGCGCTGCGCCACTTGGCGAGGCCGCTACCGGCCGTTACTGCGAACAGGTTTTCGAGGAAGTCCCAGCAGCCTGCGTCGTGCACCCGGTGGTGGGTCAGCAGGCCGGTCGCTTCCGCCGGGTCGGCCGCGCTTTCGCGGCGCGCCCGCAGGTGGCCGACAGTCCGGGCGAGCGCAGTTTCGGTGCCGACGAAACCGCGGCTTCCCTGCCAGTCGATGATGTCGACATGGGCGTTGACGATCCGCATGGCGCCGATCGCCGGCCGGTCGCGCGTGCCGAACCGGCTGAGGCCGATGTAACCCAGTTCCGGCAGCATTGCGGGCAGGTGGGCGCCAAGCCGGTTCCAGGGCGGCACAAGGACCGGCCGGAAGGAATCTCCGAAGGATTGTTCCAGCACATACCTTCCGGTCATCAGTTCGGCGATCACATGATCGGCGCGGCGTTCGGCGCCCAGTTCGCACTTCTTCGCCTTCGGCCCGGCATGGTTCCGGTGCGCATAGCCGTGCTGCACCGCCGTGACCGGGCCGCTCAGATCCGCCGCGGTAAGCCGGTTTGCCGCGGGTATGACTGCCAGCGCGAGCGGCACCGCAACTGCCTCGGCGAGCGCCATCGTCCGCTCAAGGGCCGCCGACGGCTCGACCGCATCGTCGTCGCGCCACCACAGCGCCGGCGCCTCGCCGCGCGCGGCCCACAGGTCGAGTTCGCGGCGGAGCGCGTCCCAGCCGGTCATGCGGAACCCGCAAGCAGGCCAGAGAGCGCGCGCGCAAACGCTTCCGCGCCGTCCAGCCGGATTTCGACGGGCCTGCGCGGCAGTGCCCGCGCGGCGGCGATCGCGATCCGCAATCGCGCCGGTGTCAGTTCGGCTTCCGGCACGACGACCGCCCGGCCGATTTCCTCGAGCCGGCGGGCGCGGCGCATCTGTTCGGTTTCGCCGCTCGCGTCGAACGGCACCAGGACCGAGGGAGCGCCGGTCTTCAGGATGTCGACAACGGTATTGTATCCCGCCTGGGAGACCGAACAGGCGCAACCGGCCAGGCGCGCGCGGAAATCGGGCCTGTTGCGCTCCACCGTTATCCGCGGTCCGGCCGAGGCCGTTAGCGCAGCGAGGGCATGCGCCGGAACGGACGGCCCCGCCCGGATCCGGATCGGTTCGCCGTCCGGCCCGCCGCCGAGGGCCAGCGCCGCGCGGCGCAGGGCGGAGCCGACGCGACCGCCGCCGCTGCTCACCAGGATCTCCGGTTCCGCCGGGGCTGCCGCTTCCGCCGGGTGCGGATCGACATAGCCGGTATAGTGAAGTTTCGGCTCGATCCGGCGCGCCAGGGGGAAGGTCTCGTCGAACGCGACGAAGGCCGGGTCGCCATGGACGAACACGCGGTCGACGTGGCGCTCGATGAATTCGGCGGCCTCGACCCACCGTTCCGCCTTGCGGCCGACCAGGATATCCCGCACGGAGACCGCGACCCTGACGGCGCCCTGCGCCCGCGCGCGGTCAAGCAGGGCTGCAATTTCCCGCCCGAAGGCGCGGCGCCCGAAGGGATAGTGCTCCAGGACGATAAGCTGCGGCCGGATTTTTGAGACAATGGCCGCGAGCCGGTCGCTGCGTTCCCGCCAGTCCGCATCGCCGGCCGGGTCGCCCCGCGCGTTGACTAGGCGGCCGAACGATTCATCGCCGGCGCGCAGCGCCGCAAGCGGATGAAGCTCTGCGCCGCCTGTCCGCGCTTCCGGAACGCTTGCGCCGCCGCTCGCAATATGGGCGGCGTAGCCGTTGGCAGCGGCGCTTCCGGCCAGCGCCGCAGTCCGCGCGAAGTGGCCGACGCCGAGCAGATGCTGGACCCAGAACAGGATGGCGGGCGGCGCTTCAGCGGTCATAGCCGGACGGCGGTTCCCGATCGGCAAGGCGGATATTGAGCGTCTCGGGCGTCAGCGCGCCGTCCGGCCCCAGGCCGTAGAGATGGGCCCAGGCGTGACCCCTTTCGAGCGGCGCGGCGCGGCGCATGTCCCAGCCGGTCGCCAGCGTATAGGCGCCGCGCAGGACACCGGCGTGGCAGACGGCACAGATATCCCGCCGCCGCGCCGCCGCTTCCACCAGCCATTCGGCCAGCCGTTTGGTCAACTGGCGGGGCGATTCGCCGTTGGGCGGCGCCATGTCGAGGCCGCGCGCCTCAATCCGCCGCATGGCCTCGCCCTGTTCGGCCCTCAGTTCTTGAAGGATCGCTCCTTCCCAATCGCCCCAGTCGATTTCCTTGAGGCGGTTGTCGAGATGCAGGCGCGCGGGATCGGCGCCCAACAGCGTCGCCGTCTCGACCGCCCGGCGCAGCGGGCTGGCGTACCACTCCCAGTTCACCGCAAAGGGCGGCAGCCGCCAGCCCTGCACGGACTTCCGGCCGGCGTCGCTCAGGGGCACGTCGGTTTGTCCCTGGACCCGTCCTTCGGTGTTCCAGTCGGTCGGCCCGTGCCGCAGGAACAGAATTCTTGTCATCGGGTGCGGCCCGCCACGTCCTCGAACACCGCGGTCAGCGTCTTCGCCGCCAGCGGCAGACTGTGCCGGCGAAGAACGTGGGCCCGCGCCGCCGCGCCCAGGTTCCGGCGCAGCTCCGGGCTCGCGATCAGGCGCCGCGCCGCTTGCGCGAGCTCGTCGCCGGTCCGCGCGACGAGCCCTGTCACGCCCGGCTCGATTTCCTGCGCCACCGATCCCCAGGGGCCGACCGCCACCGGCAGTCCGGCGGCCATGGCTTCCAGCGTCGCCATGCCGACTGCCTCTTGTATACCCGGCCAAACGAAGAGATCGGCTGCTCTGTATACAGAATTCAGATTGGCCGGTTGCAACATGCCGAGGAAGCTGACCTGGGCCGCGCAGTCGGAAAACAAGTGTCGAACTTCGGTGTCTGACTCGCCGTCGCCGACGACCAGGAGATGCGCGCCGTCTTCCGCCAGGTTCGCCCAAGCCTGCGCCAAACGTCTGTAGGAAACGAGTTTGTCGCCCGGCCGCATCATGCCGACCGCAACGGCCCAGACCGCCTCCGGCGGAAGAGTCCATTCGGCCGCCAGGCGGCGGCGCTCTTCGCGGCGCCGGTCCGGTTCAAGCGTTTCCTGTATACAAACCACCGGCGGCAAGCGGGAACTGGTTGCCCGGGGCTTCAAGAGCGGCAGAACGCACGCTTCGTCATCCGGATTGAGAAAGAACACATGGTCGGCCTGCCCGATCGCGTCGCGCACGCGCTCATGGCCGCCGGCCCAAGGCCCGGTTGCCCGCTTCGGCGCAAAGCTGGCCTCGGCGACGACATAGGGCAGGCCGGCTGCCCGGCAGGCCGGTGGGCCGATCAGATCCGGCGCCTTGTGGAACAGGTGATAAGTGAACCAGAGATCGGGCGGATTGCGCCCCCATTCGTCGATCAGCCGCCGAACTTCGTCGTCGGCCTGCCGCTGGAGAGTCCTGAAGCGCTTCCGGTCCGGCGGCTCCGCAATATAGCTGCGCACTCTGGAGGCGACCGTCGCATCGTGACCCGCTTCCGCCAAGGCCCGCAACAGCATGCGGGCGATCGTGCGGTCGCCGGAGGGGCGGGCCGCGTCGGGCGGCTTCATCGGCGCATAGAAGGCGATATTCACCGGCCGTCTTTCGCCGGCTGCGTGCTGCGTCCGATGAACCGGTCATGCAGCGCCCGGACGGTCAGTTCAGCATCGAATCCGGACCGGACCCGCTCTTCGCCCCCCGCGCCATAACGACGGCGGCGTTCCGGATCGCGGATCAGGTCCGGCAAGGCATCACGCAGCGCTGAGGCCTTGCCCGGCTCGACCAGATATCCTGTTTTTAAATGATCGATCAATTCTCCAATGCCCGACAGGCTCGTTGACAGGCAACACAGGCCCTGGCTCTGCGCTTCCAGCAGCACGTTGGGCAGCCCGTCCCGGTCGCCGTCGCTGCCGATCCGGCTGGGCAGCACGAACAGGTCCGCCGAGCGGTAGGCCTCCAGCACGGCCTGCTGGTCAAGGGCGCCGCGCCAGTCGATCCGGTCGGCGATGCCCTGCTGCGCCGCCAGCTTCCGAAGGCCGGCAAGCAGCGGGCCGTCGCCGATCAGCGTCCAGCGCCAGTGGAGCGTCCGGGGCAGCGAGGCCAGGGCTTCGATCAGGACCGGAAACCCCTTTTTCTCGACAGCGCGCCCGACCGACAGGAGCCGGACCGGATCGTTCGGGTCCGAGCCGTCCCGGTTCGAAGGCGTTCCGCCGCCGGGCGAAAACCGTCGCAGATCGAGGCCGTGGTAGACGAGGCTGACCTTGTCCGGATGGGGGGCGAGGTCGCGCAAATGCGCCCAGCCGTACCGGGTGCAGGTCACCAGCCAGTCCAGGTCGGCCAGTTTTTCCCGCTTTTCCCAGTCCGGGATCGTCCAGATGTCCTTGGCGTGCGCCGCGGCGCTCCACGGCAGGCCGGTCATGGTGGCGGCATAGCGGGCGACCGACGACGGCGTATGCAGGAAATGGGCGTGCAGCCGCCTGACGTCGTCCGGCAGTTCGGCCGCCAAGACCACAGCCTGCCCGAAGCGGCGCACCCGGTTGCGCGTCCGGTCGCGCCAAAGATCGCGCCGCCACACGCGAACGGCCCGGTCATAGCCCGGCAGGCGTCGTGCGCGGCGCCAGGCGGCCATAACCCGGCGCGGTTCCCGATGCAGGTATTCCGGCAGATAGGTGACCGGCGCGGCAATCTCGTCATGAACCGGATGGCGCCGCGTCTCGGTCGGATAGCGCAGCGAAAACAGGCGGATATCCAGCCCAAGCCTTTCCAGCGCAAGGATTTCCTGGGCAATAAAGGTTTCCGACAGGCGCGGATAGCCCTTGAGGACGAAAACAATCGGCCCGGTCGGACCGGGTGCGCCTGGCGGTCTCGTCGTTGCCGTCAACGCCTCAGGCGGCCTTCACGGCGCCCGGCAGGACGTGGCGGGGCCCGGTGTCCATGATCCGCCCGACCAGCCGGTTGACATTGTCAAGACCGTCCAGCAGCCCCGGGACGATCACATCCGAGGGCCGGTTCTGCTGCGGCAGTTGCCGTAACGCCGTCGCCATCCGGTCAACGTCGCGGACCCCGTCGTCTTCCAGCATGGTCAGGAGGCCGGCCTCCTGGGCCTGGCAGGCGCGAATGAACTGTTCGCGGCGCGGCACGGTCCGCGGCACCAGCAAGGCCCGCTTGTCGAACGACAGAACCTCGCAAAAAGTGTTGTAGCCGCCCATCGCAACAACCGCTTCGGCGCCCGAAATGAGATGCTCGAACGCCGCATCGAAGGTCGTGACGCTGACATCGTGCAGGGCGGCGGCGCGCTGCTGGAATTCGGCCTGCTTGTCGGCTTGCATGAACGGACCGGTCACGATGACGGCGCGCAACGGCATGGTCCGGCGCTGTTCGTAGACGCGCAGCACCCAATCGACCAGCGCTTCGCCGTCGCCGCCGCCACCGGGCGTCACCAGGATGTACGGATCTTCGAGTTGCGACGGGTCTGCGGGTCCGCCGGTCGGAAGGTCCCGATGCAGATAGCCGGTATAGACCATCTTGCGCCGAACGGATTTCGGCACCCGCAGCCCGGCGAGCGGGTCGCAGATCTGCGGCAGGCCGTAAACCCAGATCGAATCGTAGTATTTCGAGAGGGCGGGGACGGCGTTCTTGCGTTCCCATTCCGGCTGCAGCAGTTCCGGTTCGTCGATAACGTCGCGCAGTCCGAGGACCAGGGGCGTGCGGCGTTCCTTGAGAAAGGCCAGCGTTTCCTCGATCTCGCCGCGCAGGCCCAGCGGCTCCTTGTCGACCAGAAACATGTGCGGTGCGAAAACTTCGGCGGTGTGCCGGATGATCGACTCGCGGATCGCCAGGGTCTGCTGCAGGCCGATATGGAGGTTCAGCGCGGTATATTCGCCGTTGCGCAGCTTGATGACGCCGGGAACCCGCACGAAATCGACGCGCGAACGGAAATCGAAACTGCCGATGATCGGCGATCCGGATAGGATCAGGACCGAAAGGTTGCTGCGATGCTCGACCAGCGCGTGGGCGATGGCGCGGCAGCGGCGCAGATGCCCGAGGCCGAAACTGTCATGGCTGTAGATCAGGATGCGGAAACCGTCTCCGAGCGCGTCCGCCGGCAGGCTTTCGGAAGCCCCGGCCTCCCGGAGGGCCGGACTGCACTCGGCTCGCGCTGTCTTGTCTGCCGCCATCGCCGCTCCGATCGGCTGGACCCCCTGGGCAGTGGCGGCCGCATTCCCGCCATTCGTCCCGGCGCCACGGATTCCGTATCGCCAGTCCGCCTTGCCCTGAATTATGGTGTCAGAACCGGACGCTAGGTTCAATGTCGGTATCCATGCGCATTTTTGCCAGTCCTGACGCGGCTTTCGCCGCGGTTCTTCCGGCCTGATGGCGGATTCTGCGACCGCAGGCGCTGGCGCCGGCCGGCTACCGGGGCGCGAGACCCCCGGCTATCAGCCGAACGTGCCGCTGGAGCCGAGCATCTTCCGCTTCATCATGAAGTACAGCAAGCGGCAGCAGCTTGTTGTGCTTGCCCTGACCGTCGTTTCCTGGCCGATCATCTATCTGACACTGGAGTTGCCGAAAGCGATCATCGACCAGGCGATCGGGGCGAAAGGAGGCTGGGCGCGCGACGTTCTGGGCGCCGAAATGGAGCAGATCACCTTCCTGATGGCGCTCAGCTTCGGCTTCCTGTTCTTCGTCATCCTCAGCGGCGGCGTGAAATACGTGCTGAACGTCTACGCCGGCCGGCTGGGCGAGCAGATGCTCCGCCGCCTGCGCTACATGCTGTACTCGCGCATCCTTCGGTTTCCGCTGCCCCATTTCAAGAAAGTTTCCCAGGGCGAGATCATTCCGATGATCACCGCCGAGGTGGAGCCCGTCGGCGGCTATGTCGGCACGGCGACGTCGACGCCGCTGTATTTTGGCGGCCTGCTGCTGGTCTATCTGGGATTCATCTTTGCCCAGGACGTCTTTCTCGGCCTCGCCGCGACGGCGCTCTATCCGCTCCAGATCTACATCGTTCCAAAGCTGCAGAAGCGGGTCATCGCGCTCGGCAAGGCGCGGGTGCGGGAAGTGCGCGGCCTTGCCGACAATATCGGCGAATCGATCGCCGGCATTGCCGAAATCCATGCCAACGACGCCTCGCTCTTCGAGCGCGCCGGCATCGCCCGCCGGCTCGATCGCATCTACACAATCCGGTACGAAATTTTCCGCCGCAAGTTCGCCATCAAGTTCCTGAACAGCTTCATGGCGCAACTCACGCCGTTCTTCTTCTATGCGATCGGCGGCTACCTGGTGATAGCCGGCGACATGACCATCGGCGCGCTGACCGCCGTGCTGGCGGCGTACAAGGACCTCAGTTCGCCGTGGAAGGAACTGCTGAACTATTACCAGCTCCAGGCCGACATCAAGGTGAAGTATGAAGCGGTGGTCGAGCAGTTCGATCCGCCCGGCCTGTTCGACGAGTCCCTGCAGCTGACCGACGAAGCCGGCCCGGAGGCGATGGGCCGGACCCTCGAGGCTGCCGGCCTTGCTTATTCCGAAGACGGCCAGTCGAAAACCGTCGACGGCGTCACCTTCTCGGTCGATCTCGGCAAGCATACGGCGATCGTCGGCAGCGGCAGCAGCGGCCGGGACGAACTGGTGTTGCTGCTCGCCCGGCTGGTGAAAGGAACGGGCGGTCGCGTCGATCTGGCCGGCCGGCACCTGGACGATCTGCCCGAGCCCTTTACCGGCCGGAGGATGTCGTTCGCCGGACCGGTGCCCTATCTGTTCTCGACCGACCTGCGCGCAAATCTCGACTATGGCCTGCGCTACAGGCCGCTCCGGCCGACGGCCGAGACGGAGTCCGCCCGTTCGCAGCGCAACCGCTATGTCCGCGATGCGCATGCGGCAGCGAACATCGATGCCGATCCCGAGGCGGACTGGGTGGACTACGCCGCCGCCGGCGTTTCCGATCGCGAGACGCTGGACCGGAAATGCGTGGACATGCTGCGATTGGTCGATCTGGGCGACGACCTGTACCAGTTCGGCCTGCGCGGGACGATCGATCCGTCGGAGCGGCCCGATCTGGCCGAAGCGATGCTTGCGGCCCGGGCGGCCCTGCGTGCCAGACTGGACGAGACGCAACAGTCGGCTCTGGTCGAGCCGTTCGACCGGACACGCTACAACACCAATGCAACCCTTGCGGAAAACCTGCTGTTCGGCACACCGGCGGGCGCGGTTTTCGATATCGAGCGGCTGGCCGAGCATCCGTTTGTCCGGCAGGTGATCCACGAAGCGGATCTTGCCGACACGCTGCTCGAGGTCGGCCGGCAGCTCACCGAAACCATGGTGGAGATTTTTGCCGACCTGCCGCCGGGCCACGCCTTCTTCGACCAGTTCAGCTTCTTCGGCTCCGAAGAGATGCCGGAATACCAGCAGCTCCTCGCCAGAACGGCCGGGCAAACCGCGGCGGACATGCGCGAGGAAGACCGGTTCCGCCTGCGTTCGCTGCCGTTCAAGCTGATTCCCGCCCGTCATCGCCTGGGTCTGCTGAACGACGAAATCCAGGCCAAGGCACTGAAAGCGCGGGAAATCTTCGCCGCGACCCTGCCGGACACGCTGCGCGGCGAAGTCGAGTTCTTCGACCCCGACCGGTACAACCGGGCGGCGACCCTGCAGGACAACATCCTGTTCGGCAAGGTGTCCTACGGCGAAGCCAACGCCGCCGGCAAGCTGAGCGCCATGATCGGGGAGGTGCTCGATTCCCTGTCGCTCCGCGACGCCGTGATGGTGGCGGGGCTGGCCCACTCCGTGGGCGTAGCCGGCGCCCGGCTGTCGGCGGCCCAGCGGCAGAAGGTCAATATGGCTCGCGGCCTGATCAAGCGGCCCGACCTTTTCGTCGTCAACGAAGGCATCAGCAATCTCGACGGCGCCGCCCAGCGCCGCGTGCTCGACGCCGTTCTCGGCGAGATGAAGGGCCGTGGTGTGATCTGGTCGCTGCACAGGCCCGGCTTCGCGCGAAACTTCGACCATGTCATCGTGATGAAGAGCGGCCGGGTCGTCGAGCAGGGCAGTTTCGCCGAGCTCGACAGGGAGGGTTCGACGCTGCGGGAACTGCTGGAATCGGAATAGAATGCAGCGACGGCCGGCCGGCCGCGAAAAGTGCGCCCGACAGAGGGCCCGGAGGACGTAACGTGAGCCTGAACGAAGAAGTCGAGATTCTGCGCAACATTCCGATGTTCGCCAATATCGAATCGTCCAAACTGAAGCTCCTGGCCTTCACGAGCGAGCGTCACGCCTACAACGAAGGCGAATACCTGTTCCACGAGGGCGACGAAGGCGACAGCGCCTACATCATCGTGGAGGGCGAGGCCGACGTGATCATCGAGACCGACGACGGCCCGCTGACCGTGGCGCATTTCCGCAAGAACGCGCTGATCGGCGAAATCGCCATCCTGACCGACGTGCCGCGCACGGCGACGGTGAAGGCGACGACCCGGCTCGACGCGATGGTGATCTCAAAAGAGCTGTTTTTCCGCCTCGTCATGGAGTTTCCGCAGATCGCGGTGGAAATCATGCGCGAACTGGCCAAGCGTCTGGAGGCGACCAACGCCCGGATCCGGGAGCTGAGCGCTGCCTGACAGAAGGCGGCGGCGGCCGATGAGCCAAGCGGCGACGGAAAGCCGGCTCGAGCGCATGATCGCCCGGCTGGCTACGCAGCGGGTGCTGCTGGACTGGGCCGCCGAACGGGTTTCCGGCATCGACGGCCCGGTTCTCGAAATCGGCCTCGGCAAGGGCCGGACCTATAGCCATTTGCGGCGCCTGTTTCCCGGCCGGGACATCTGGGCGTTCGATTACGAGGTCCACGCGCCGGCGCACAGCCGGCCGGCGCCGGAGCGGATCCTGCTCGGCGATTTTCGCGAGACGCTGCCGGCCTGCTGGGCCGAAATCGAGGCGCCGCCGGCGCTTGCCCATGCCGATATCGGCACCGAGAGCCGCCGGGCCGATGCCGCGCTCGCCCGGTTCGTCGGCAGCATCATGGCGCAGCGGCTGGCGCCGGGTGGCATTCTGCTGGGCGACCGGGATATGAGCAGTCCCGGCCTTGTCTCGCTGGACCCCCCGGCCGTGGCGCTCCCCGAAGGGGTCTCGGCCTGGCCCTATTGCGTGTACCGGCGGTAACCGCGACACCGGCTCAACGGCGTGCAGCGACGATCAGGGAAATGAGCCGCCTGAATTCCCGGCGCAGGACGAACCTGTCGTTCCGGCAGAAATCGGACGTTCGCCCGGCGTCGCCAAGACACGAGAGGGCAAGGGATTCCAGCGCCGCCTGCGGGGCCATGCCCCGTTCGCCGATCAGGCCCAGGAAGCGCCGCATGAAAACGGTCATGTCCGCCTGATGGACGATGACCGTGTGCCATGCCGGCACCACGATAACGGCCTGATGGCCTAGGCCGAGCGCCCAGAAGCTGCCGGCCGGCAGCCCGGTATCCGGCGATGGCACCCACCACAGGTAACTGTGGCCGGCCCGCAAGCCGCCCATGCCGGTCCCGGTCGCTTCCGCCGCGATACGGTCGATCCAGGAACGGGGCAGAAGGCGCTTGCCGTTGACGACACCGCCGTCGAGAAAAAGCTGCCCGAACAGGGCAAGGTCGCGCCCGGACATGCGGAACATGGCTGCCCGATGTCTCGAGACCCGCGGCGAAGCGACATACGAAACGTCCGACGCCGCGTAATCCGCCATTCCGGCCGGAATGGCGACGCCGGCCGTGAACGCGGCTCCGATCGACAATCCCGTGCGCCCCTCGAAAATCGTCGTCAGGACGTTGTAGTCCCAGTTGTTATACGCCCATTTCGATCCCGGTTCGTTTTCGCCGATGCCGAGGCGGCGTGTCCTCTCTTCGCGCTGCCCCTGCTCGGCGGCGGCCCGGTGATTTATGCCCGAAACGCTCCGGATGAGATGCCGGACGGTCGCCTGCTTTTGCCGCGGCGAGAGGGGATCCGGCGAATCGTCGATGCCGAGTTGCGCCAGGGTCGCGTCGAGATCGATCCGTTTCGGGCCTTTGCCGGCATGTTGTCCGACAAGCGCGCTCAGCAGCGCCTTGCGAATCGAGTGCACATTGTATCGTTGCGAGGCATTGCCCAGCGACGCTACCGCCTTGCCGTGCGAAACGATCAGAAGCGTATCGGTGCTCAGGGTTTTCGCATACGCGACGACCTCGGCGAGGCCGGCCGCATCCCAGCCTGATCGGCGGATTTCCGGGGCGGTAGCGCGGTCCGTTCCGGAGCGCGGCGTCTCTTGGGCCTCTGCGGCGCCAAAGGCGGCGAAGATGATTGCCGAGGCGACCGAGAATGCTCTTGAGTTGCGCGCCATACGGGTTCCCGGTGCAGTAGCCGCTGCGGCGGCCGTCCGGCGGCATATGGGAGGGAGGCAGGGCCGCCGCAAGGCTGCCGCGCCGCGGTCGGACGGTCAGGCGTCCAATTCCACCAGCACCGGCGCGTGGTCGGACGCCTTTTCCCAATCCCGCGCATCGGCGATTACCCTGGCGTCGGCGACTTTCGGCGCCAGCGGCGGCGTCACCCAGATATGGTCGAGGCGCCGGCCCCGGTTCGAGGCGCGCCAGTCCCGGGCGCGGTAGCTCCACCAGGTAAACAGCGGTTCGGCCGGGTCGATTTTGGCGCGCACGGCATCGACCCATTCGTGGGCCGCCTGCATCCGCCCGAAATGCTCGACCTCGACGGGCGTGTGACTCACCACCTTCAGAAGCTGTTTGTGGGACCACACGTCGGTTTCCAGCGGCGCGACGTTCAGGTCGCCGACCAGGATGCGCGGCTTCGACGGGTCCTGTGCCGCCCACCAGCTGGCCTGTTCGGTCATGAACCGTAATTTGTGGGCGAATTTCGGGTTGATCTCCGGGTCCGGCTCGTCCCCGCCCGACGGCAGATAGACATTATGCAGCTCGATGCCGCCGGGCAGCGTCACTGACTGGTGGCGCGCATCGTCGATCTCGCACCAGTTATGCCGGGCGTGGCCGGCCAAGGGTACGCGCGAAAGGATCGCCACGCCGTGATAGGCCTTCATGCCGAAGATTTCGATATGCGCGAAGCCCATAGCGCGCAAGGCCTCCAGCGGAAACTTGCCGTCCTCGACCTTGGTTTCCTGCAGGCAGACCACGTCGGGGTCATCGGCCGCGACCAGCCGTTCGATCAGGTGAAGGCGGGGGCGGATGGAATTGATGTTCCAGGTGACGAGTTTCATGCCCGCAAGGTCGGCCAGAAAGCGATGGGGCGCCTATTCGGCCGCGGTCAGCAGGCCGCCGGCCGCATCCGCGCCGGCATAGGCCCGAACCGCAGCGCCGAACGCCTCGAACAGGGCACGGCTGTTATCGTCCGTGTCGTGGGTGATTTCGGGATGCCACTGCACGCCGAGAACGAAACCGGTGCTTTCCGGAAATTCGATCGCTTCGATCACTCCGTCGTCCGCCACGGCGTTGATCCGTGCGCCCGGCGCCGGCTCCCGGATCCCCTGCGCATGCAGCGTGTTCACGACGATCCTGTCGGCATCGATAATCCGGCGCAGCAGACCCTGCCCCGAAATGGCCACCGGGTGCTCGCGCGCCGACCGCACGCCCCTCGGCCGAGTCTTGTCCGACCGGTGATCCCGGTGGCCGGGCGCTTCGTGCAGTTTGCCGTAAAGGCTGCCGCCCATGGCGACGTTCAGTTCCTGTATGCCGCGGCAGATCGCGAGGACCGGAATGCCGCGGCGGACGGCACCGCGGATCAGCGGCAGGGTCGTCGCGTCCCGGTCCGGATCGTTCAGATCGCCCTCAAAGGGCTCGGCGCCATAATGATGGGGTTCGACGTTCGACGGGCTGCCGGTCAGCAGCAGGCCGTCAAGACGGTCGAGGATGCTGTCGATCGCGCCGTCCGGGAAATGCCGCGCCATGGCGGGCACCGCCAGCGGCACGCAGCCGGACGCCTCGAGGATCGCTTCCAGATTGCGCTGCATCACCCAGTGGACGACGAAGGTATCCTCCCAAGTGCGGCGGCAGGCGGAAACCCCGACGATCGGGACAAGTGCGGACGGAGGAACGGGGACGGTCATGGCGCGCACTATAGGCATCCGCGCCGCCGCGTAAAATGGTTCTTCGATCCGGGCTACCGGTCGCTACCGTGAGGCGCCGGCAGGCGCCCCGCGGGCAACGCAAACAGCGACGGATCGAGCGCGACGTCGAGTTGCGTTTCCGACAGGAAAACCTGCGTGAGCTCGCCCTGGGCATCGAGAACGGTCCAGCCGGACAGGTCGAGCGTGTCGCGGTCGAAGGCCAGGGTCATCCGGCCTTGGCGCGACGAATCCCGCCGAACGACCGTGACCAGAATCTCTCCTGCGGTCCGGTGAACCCGAATGACCCGGATGTCCCGGTCGAAGCGTATCTCGCTGCGGACGAGAATGCCGGCGGGCGTCGCGTTCAGCGGGAAATGCTGCGGTTCGCCATGCTTGCCCTGAATCACGATAAGCCACAGCCGGGACGTGAGAAGCACCAGATCCCGCCGGTCGAACTGAATCCGCATCTGTCCCGGCCGCTGGATGAAGATGTCGCCCCGGCTGATCCGGCCGCCGGGCGAAATCTGCCTGAACCGGGTGCGCAGCGTGCGGAAACTGTTGACCTTCGCTTCGATCCGCTTGAGGTCGGCGCGGTCCCGCGCGCTCAGCGGTCCCGGGTCCGGTGTCTGCGCGCCTGCGCCGGCCGTCAGGAGGAGCGCGGCGAGGCCGGCGCCGGCGAGACCCGGAATCGCGCGTGGCAATGTCATGTCGACCTCGAATGCGGCCGGGAAGGGAGGGCCGGGTATCCGGGCGGCGGGGACGCGTCAGGCGCCGATCAGGACTTCGCGCTTGCCGGCGTGATTGGCCGGGCTCACGACGCCGCGCTGCTCCATCTGTTCGACGAGCCGCGCCGCCCGGTTATACCCGATCTGAAGACGGCGCTGAATGAAGGAGGTGGAGCATTTCCCCTCCGTCATGACGATGTCCACGGCCTTGTTGTAGAGGTCGTCGCCGCCACTCTCGGCGCCGGCCGCTCCAGGTAGTCCGTCCTCTTCCTCTTCCTCGGTAATCTGGTCGAGATAGATCGGCTCGCCCTGCGTGCGCAGGTAGGCCACCACATCCTCGACCTCCTCGTCGCTGACGAAGGGGCCGTGCACGCGGGTGATGCGCCCGCCGCCCGCCATGTAGAGCATGTCGCCCTGGCCCAGCAGCTGCTCGGCACCCTGTTCGCCCAGAATGGTGCGGCTGTCGATCTTGGTCGTGACCTGGAAGGAGACGCGCGTCGGGAAGTTCGCCTTGATCGTCCCCGTGATGACATCAACCGACGGGCGCTGGGTCGCCATGATGAGGTGGATTCCGGCGGCGCGCGCCATCTGGGCGAGGCGCTGGACCGCGCCCTCGATGTCCTTGCCGGCGACGAGCATGAGGTCGGCCATCTCGTCAACGATCACGACGATATAGGGCAGCGGGTCGAGGGGCATCTCCCGCGCTTCCACGACCGGCTGCCCGCTATCGTCGGTTCCGGTGCGGACGGTCTCGGTAACGGTCTCCCCGTTCTTGCGCGCTTCGGCGAGGCGCTGGTTGTAACTATCGATGTTGCGCACGCCCATTTTGGACATGGCGCGGTAGCGGTTTTCCATCTCCCGGACCGCCCAGCGCAGGGCGACGACGGCCTTTTTCGGGTCGGTCACCACCGGCGTCAGCAGCTGGGGAATGTCGTCGTAGATCGACAGTTCCAGCATTTTGGGGTCGATCATGATGAACTTGCACCGGTCGGGCGGCAGCCGGTAGAGCAGCGACAGGATCATGGTGTTGACCGCCACCGACTTGCCGGAACCGGTGGTGCCGGCGATCAGCAGGTGGGGCATCCTGGCCAGGTCGGCCAGAACCGGCGCGCCGCCAATATCCTTGCCCAGCGCCAGCGCCAGCTTGTGCGCCGACCGCTCGAAGCTGCGCGCCGCCATCATCTCGCGCAGATAGACCGTTTCCCGGTTCTGGTTCGGCAGTTCTATGCCGATCACGTTGCGGCCCGGCACCACGGCGACCCGGACGGACAGGGCACTCATCGACCGGGCGATATCGTCGGCGAGGTTGATCACCCGGGACGACTTCACGCCCGGCGCCGGCTCCAGCTCGTACAGGGTGACGACCGGCCCCGGCCTGACCTTGACGATCCGCCCCTTGATGCCGAAGTCCGCCAGGACGGTCTCCAGGTAGCGGGCATTCTGCTCCAGCGCCGTCGTGTCGAGATGGTCGCCGGCGCCCGGCGGCGGTTCCTGCAACAGGCTGAGCGCCGGAGTCTTGTACCGGCCCGGGTCCAGGTCCAGTTTCGGTTCGCGGGCTTCGCGCGCCCGGTCCCCCGGGGCCGGCGGCTTGGCCTTGTCCGCGATGAGCCTGGCGCCCTTCTTGAGGAACGGCGCCGCGCGTGCGCCCGCCCGTTTCGCGCCGCGCGCGGCGCTGGCAGCCTTCTTTTCTCCGGACTCCGATGCCGGTTCGCGCTTGCCGCGGCCCCGTTCGCCGCGTTTCCGGTCGCCGGCCCTGGCCTGTTCGCGCTTGACCTTGGACGCGAGGGGCCGCGCGGCGACTTCGGCCGCGGGGCTGATGTCCCGCTCATCGGGCCGCTCGTCGGGCGGCACGAAATCGGGCTCCGCCCGCGCAGGGCGCACGATCCGGGATTCGGTGCGGGCCCGCCGCCGGAGCAGAAGGCGGAAGGGCCAGAACAACGCCGCGCCGACCCGGCGCCATTCGCGCAGCGTCAGCCCCAGAATCGGCAACAGAACGACGATACCCAGCCCGAGAACGGCAAGGACGGCCGGCCAGCCCTGCGCCATGGCGCCGAACATGTCGCGCGCGGCAAGCGCCAGCGCCCGTCCGACCGCGCCGCCCGGCCCGGCATGGACCGGCCATCCCTGTGCCCCCGGAATGCCGGCAAAGGCCGCAACCAGAAGCAAAAGGGCCACGGGCAGCAGCAGCAGCCGCCAGCCGAAGGCGTCCAGGCGCACGCCGCTCGCCAGCCGGCCCGACCAGGCGGCGACCGCCAGCGCAAGAACGTAGCCGCCCAGCCCGATCGCCTGCAGCACCGCGTCGGCGACCCAGGCGCCGCCAATCCCCATGACGTTCCTGACCGGTGCGCCGGACTGCGTGTTCCAGGAAGAATCGGACGGCGCGTAGGACAACAGCGCTAACAGGAACGCGCCGGCAATCAGCGCCAGCGCAAATCCGCAGGCGCGCCGCCAGCTGCGCTTTAGCAGATCCTTCATTTCCGGCGGCAGGAAAGCCGATCTGGTTCCGCGCCGGGCCTGTGTGCCGGCCGGTGCGCGGACAGGCCGTTTCTTCGCCTGCCGGGACGAGGCTCTGCTTTTGCCGGACAGGGCGGCGGCGCGCGCCATGGCTGCTCCCGATGGTGCCGGACGGCGGCGTGCGTCGCGCCGAACGGCATGCCGTTGCATCCGATTCGCGGCGTGAGCCCATGCCCACGCGGAATCGGGACATATTGAATCGGCGCAAGTATACAATAAATCGCAACAAATAAAAAAGGGGCGCTTGAAGCGCCCCTGAATCCTTATCGAATTGAACCTTATCGTCTTACAAATTCTTCTTCGGGATATGCACCGATATTGTGTATCGCAAGGTCGGCTCCTCTTTCTTCCTCTTCTTCGGTCAGGCGAATTCCTATTGTCAATTTGACCGCGCCATAGGCGATTGCACCCGCGGCGAGCGCATAGCCGGCGCCGGCGAGCGAGCCGACCAACTGGGACAGGAAGGTAACGCCGCCCAGTCCGCCGAATGCCGTCAGCCCGAAGATGCCGCAGGCGATGCCGCCCCACAGGCCGCACAGGCCGTGCAGCGGCCAGACGCCGAGCACGTCGTCGATCTTCCAGCGGTTCTGGCACAGCATGAAGGTGACGACGAACAGCACACCGGCAACCGCGCCGGTCGCCAGCGCGCCGATCGGGTGCATCAGGTTCGAGCCGGCGCAGACCGCCACCAGCCCGGCGAGCGCGCCGTTATGGACGAATCCCGGATCGCGCCGCCCGACCACCGTTGCGGCGAGCAGCCCGCCCGCCATCGCCATCACCGAGTTGAGCGCGACCAGGCCGGTCACGTCGGCGAGCTTCTGGGCGCTCATCACGTTGAAGCCGAACCAGCCGACGGACAGGATCCAGCTGCCCAGCGCCAGGAACGGAATGTTGGACGGCGGAATCGGGACCGCGCTGCCGTCCTTGCGGTAGCGGCCCCGGCGCGCGCCGAGCAGCAGGACCGCCGAGAGCGCCATCCAGCCGCCGACGGCGTGGACGACGATCGAGCCGGCGAAATCGTTGAACGGCGCCCCGAAGCTGCTTTCCAGCCAGCCCTGGATGCCGAAATTGCCGTTCCAGACGACGCCTTCGAACAGCGGATAGAACAGGCCGACCAGGATCGCGGAGGCCAGCACCTGCGGCCAGAAGCGCGCCCGTTCGGCGATGCCGCCGGAAATGATGGCCGGGATGGCGGCGGCGAAGGTCAGCAGGAAGAAGAACTTCACCAGGTCGTAGCCGCTTTTGGCGAAGGGGCTGCCCTCGGCGGCGCCGGTCAGCATCGCGGCGTCGGCCAGGAAGGTCACGCCGTAGGCGACCATGTAGCCGATAAAGAAATACACGACGGTCGACACGCAAAAGTCGGCGAACAGCTTGACCAGCGCGTTAACCTGGTTCTTTCGCCGCACCGTGCCGACCTCGAGAAAGGCAAAACCCGCATGCATGGCGAGCACCATGACCGCGCCCATCAGGACGAACAGGACGTCGCCGCCCGATTTGAATGCCTCCATGGGATCAACCTTTCCTGTCTGAACGCGCTGCCGGCCCGGCGGGCGCGCTGGGATGGCGCGCCGCGGGACGGCAGTTTCGACGATGCTCCGGCGCCGGCTTCGCCGAGGCGGATCCGCTTCGGCCGGTCCGGATCGAGTACGGCAATCCCGCCTCGGCGCAATCGACAAAATGGCCCGGACCCCCAGGACCGGGGATCCGGGCCATTTTCGGTTCGAGGCAGCCGGCTGCTGGCCGGGTCCGGAACCCCGGCGCAGCCGAAGGACTACTGCACCGTTTCGCCGTGGAGTTCGAGGTCGAGGCTGCCGCGCTCGATCTCTTCGCTCACGCGAAGCCCGGTGATCGCCCTGACGACGACCAGAATGACGACGGTCAGGACGCCGGTCCACACGATCGTCGCGAGGACGCCGTAGATCTGCGGCAGGATCTGGGCGAAGTTGCCGTCGACCCAGCCGACCGCATCCTCGCCGCCGGTGACGAACCGGGTGGCGAAGACGCCGGTCAGCAGCGCGCCGACGATGCCGCCGACGCCGTGAATGCCGAAGACGTCCAGCGAGTCGTCGTACCCCAGCTTGTGCTTGAGGCTGGTGGAGGCCCAGTAGCAGACCAGGCCGGCGGCGAGGCCGATGACGATCGCGCCCAGGACGCCGACGAAACCGGACGCCGGCGTGATCGCGACCAGCCCGGCGACCGCGCCGGAGACGATACCCAGAACGCTCGGCTTGCCCCGCTGCATCCACTCCGCGAAAGTCCACGCCAGTGCGGCGACTGCGGTGGCCAGCTGGGTGACCAGCATGGCGAAACCGGCGCCGGTGCCGGCGGCGAGGGCGGACCCGGCGTTGAATCCGAACCAGCCCACCCACAGCAGCGACGCCCCGATGACGCTGAGCGTGAGGTTGTGCGGCGCCATGTTCTCGCGGCCGTAATTCAGCCGCTTGCCGACGACGATCGCCGCGACCAGCGCGGCGACGCCGGAATTGATGTGCACGACGGTGCCGCCGGCGAAGTCCAGCGCGCCGAGCCCGCCGATCCAGCCGCCCGATCCCCACACCCAGTGGCAGATCGGCGCGTAGACGACGATCAGCCAGATCACGGTGAAGAGCAGCATGGCCGAGAATTTCATCCGGTCGACGAAGGCGCCGACGATGAGCGCCGGCGTGATGATCGCAAAGGTCATCTGGAACATCGCGAAGACGCTCTCGGGGATCGAGCCGGACATGGATTCCGGCGCGATGCCGGCCAGGAACAGCTGCGAAAAGCCGCCGATATACGGGCCGTCGCCGCCGAATGCGATGGAATATCCGATGACGACCCAGACGATGGACGCGACGCAGCAGACGGCGAACACCTGCATCAGAACGCTCAGCACGTTCTTCTTGCGCACCATGCCGCCGTAGAAGAGGGCGAGGCCGGGAATCGTCATCAGCAGAACGAGCGCCGTCGCGGTCAGCATCCAGGCGGTATCGCCCGAGTCGAGCTTGTCGGCGGCGCGGGCGGCCCCGGGCACAAGGCACAGGGCGAGGCCTGCGAGAAGCGCCGGAAGCCGTTTCAGGTTGCGAAAGGATTGCATGTTCTGGGCCCCCTCTACAGCGCTTCGGCGCCGGTTTCGCCGGTGCGGATGCGAACGGCCGATTCCACGTCCATAACGAACACCTTGCCGTCGCCGATGCTGCCGGTCTGGGCGCTCTCCATGATGGTTTCCACCGCCCGGTCGGCGAGGCCGTCGTCCACGATCGCCTCGATTTTGATTTTCGGCAGGAAGCTGATGGCGTATTCCGCGCCGCGATAGATTTCCGTGTGGCCCTTCTGCCGGCCGAATCCCTTCACTTCCGAGACGGTGAGCCCGGTGACGCCGACCTCGGTCAGCGCCTCGCGCACCTCGTCCAGTTTGAAGGGCTTGATGATCGCCATGACCAGTTTCACAACGACTCTCCTCATTTGGCTTGCGGCGCTTTCGCAACTGCAAAACGCCAGATGCCCAAGGGGAAGCAATTTCCATGCCAAATTTAAGCAATAGTCGAAAAACAGCGGAAAAGTCCGGGACGCCGGCGGGCCGACGGATATTGCGGTGCAGCAATTCGAACGGACATGAACAATAAATAGGCAAAAATGATTCTTGCCCAAAATAACCGCAGACTACGCCGCGGACGATTTGGCTGTGGACCCGCCGCGGCCGAAGCGCCACTTCTCGCCCCATGGCGGCGCGCGGCTCGAACGGACGGTCGGACACTGCCGATGCGATCGTGGTCGGCGGGGGCATGGTCGGCGGCACGCTGGCGCTGGCGCTGGCGGCCGGCGGGCTCGCCGTCGCCCTGGTCGACCGGACGCCGCTGCCGGCGATGGCCGCCGCAGCCTATGACGGCCGGGCCTCGGCGGTCGCCTACGCGTCGCAGCGGCTGCTGGCGCAGATCGGCCTGTGGCGGGAGGTCGAGCATGCCGCCGAGCCGATCCTCGATATCCGCGTTTCCGACGGCGCCTCGTCGCTGTTCCTGCATTACGACCACCGGGAGCTCGGCGGCACGCTGGAGGGCGCGCCGTTCGGCTGGATCGTCGAGAACGGCGCGATCCGCCGGGGCCTGGCCGCCCTGCTCGAAGCGGCGCCGAATGTGCAGGTCGTGGCGCCGGCCCGGGCCGAGCGCCTGGAGCCGGGAGACCCGGTTGCCGAACTGGCCCTCGCCGACGGCGCCGTTCTGGCAGCGCCGTTGATCGTCGCCGCGGACGGGACCGACTCCCTGTTGCGCGGCCAGGCCCGCATCGCCGCCGCGCAATGGCGCTATCCCCAGGACGGGATCGTCTGCACCATCGGCCATGACGAACCCCACGACGGCATCGCCCACGAGCGGTTTCTCGCCGCCGGCCCGTTCGCCGTCCTGCCGATGACCGACGCGCCGGACGGCACCCACCGCTCCTCGATCGTCTGGACCGAGCGGGCGCCGCGCACGCCGGCCATGATGAAGCTGTCCGACGCCGCGTTCGGCAGCGAGATGCAGCGCCGGTTCGGCGACTGGTACGGCGCCCTGCGCGTGCTGGGCGGGCGCTGGCGTTATCCGCTGCGGATGCTTCATGCCGAGCGCTATGTCGGCCCGCGCCTCGCCCTGATCGGCGACGCCGCTCACACGATTCACCCGATCGCGGGCCAGGGCCTCAATCTCGGGCTGCGCGATGTCGCGGCGCTGGCCGAGGTCATCGTCGACGACCGGCGGCTCGGCCTCGACCATGGCGGTCTCGCGACCCTGGAGCGCTACGAGCGCTGGCGGCGGCCGGACAACGCCACGCTGATGGCCGTGACCGACGGGCTGAACCGCCTGTTCTCCAACGATGTCGGTCCGGTGCGGCTGGCGCGGGATCTCGGCATGGCGGCGGTCGACCGCATGCCGGGCCTGAAACGCCTGTTCATGCAGCACGCCATGGGCACGGTCGGCGCGCTGCCCCGGCTGCTGCGCGGCGAGGCCCTCTGACGGCACTCCCGGTCCGGCCCCGGTCCGCCTGAAACGGACACGCGCTACGGCTCGCGGCTCAGGCCCCGTTCTTCCAGCGCGTCGAGATAGCGCTGCCAGATCGCGTCCCTGTTCCGGCCCAGGCCGTACAGGTAGCTCCAGCTGTAGATGCCGGTATCGTGCAGGTCGTCGAACGCGATCCGGATCGCGTAGTTGCCGACCGCCTCGACATTCAGGATGCCGACATGCCGGCGCCCGGCGACGATCTTCTTCTCGTCGGCGCCATGGCCCCGGACCTCAGCCGACGGGCTCTCGACCCGCAGCAGTTCGGCCGGATAGCTGAAGGTTTCGCCGTCCTCGAAGGTGACGGTCAGCCGCTTCGCCGCCCGGTCGAGATCGATCTCGGTCGGCCAGACCCGGGTTCCGAAGGTCGGCGCTTCGCTCATTCGTCGACCGACAGGGCGCGAGCCTCGTCCTGCAGCATGATCGGAATGCCGTCGCGAATCGGATAGGCGAGGCCGGCCGCTTCGGAAATCAGCTCCTGCGCCCCGGCGTCGTATTGCAGCGGCTGGCGGGTCACCGGACAGACCAGGATTTCCAGCAGTTTCGGATCCACCTTCGGGCTGTCCGCCGGGGCCGGTTCGGTCATCTTCTTCATTCCCCCTGCGTCCGGTTCACCCGCCTAGTTCACCCGGTCCGGCGCCGGCGTCGCGGCGCTGTCAATGGTCAGCATGGAAATGATCAGCTCGGCCCGCCCGGTCAATGTGCGGCTCTCCAGCAGCGCCTGTTTCTCGGGCGGCGAGAAAGGGCAGACCATCGCGACGATCGAGATCAGTTCTGCGGTGGGCGTCTTCTCTATCGTATCCCAGTCGGCGCCCAGCTGCCGGGCGGCCAGATAGGATTTCAGCGCGCCGGCCAGCGTGTCCCGGTCGATGCCGGCGTCGTCCCGGCGCTCGAAATCGACCGCCCACGCGCCGTAGTCCGGCCGGACCCGGCGGTAGCCGTTGTGCAGGTCCAGTTCCCCGGCAACGCCGAACCGGCACAGGCCGCGCAGGCCGATCAGGTAGCGCCCGTCGTGGGTTTCCTCGAACGATACGATGCGGCCGGCGCAGCCCAGATCGTACAGCGGCGGCCGGTCGTCCGGCGCCGTCTGCTCCGGCACCTTCGGCTGGATCATGCCGATCGTCCGGTGGCCCGCCAGGGCGTCGTCGACCATCGCCAGGTAGCGCGGTTCGAATATGTTGAGCGGCAGGCGGGCGCCGGGCAGCAGCAGCGCCCCCTGAAGCGGGAACACCGGGATCGGCGCGGGCATGTCGGCGACGGAAGAGGGTCGGGACGTCGAGGGGCGGGGCATCGGCTCGCAGCGTCGGCTCGCGGGGGTTGCTCCGGCTTACATTGACCCGCCGCGGACAAGATGCAAGGCCGGGATGCAAAGCCGGGCCGCGAAATTGGACAGACCGGTATGTTTTTTTGAAAAATTTTTCTACGCCGAATCGAAAAACGGCGGAAATGCGCCGTTTTGGCCGCCCCCGGTGACACAAAAGCGTTCGTCGTAGGATTAATTCCTTAGTCGGCCGGCCCGGCTGCGGGCCCATCGGGAGCGCCCTGCCGGCCGTCCGACGGGCGGCGCGTCCCTCCGGCCAGACGGGTTGCGGGCGCATTTGTGGCGTTGATGAAAGGAACATAGGCACTAAATTCTAAAGAATCAAGAAAAAATATCAAAATGGCGTATTTTTTCTGAAAAATCTCAACGTCCATACTGGTCGCTCTGCCAAGAGGCTGGCGCATGCCCACCCCCACCTTGTCCTTCCCCCTCTTCAGTGGGGGAGGTGGCCGAGCGCAGCGAGGTCGATGGGGGTGTCCGTGCGCCTGTAGGGCCGTGCCAAGTGTTACGGCACCCCCACCTGGCCTCCCCCTCTGAAGAGGGGGAGGAATCGGAAAGCGCCCGTCCCGGCTATCCGGCGCGCTTGGCCTGCCAGCGGCGGACCGTCCTGACCACCGCGGCCATGTGATAGGCCGCCGGTTCGCGGTCGTAGGCCCAGGGGCGGCCGACCGGGCAGGCGCGGCGCGCCAGGCAGCCGACGGTCCGGCAGCCGCGTCCCGCCGGGCTCTCGACATGGTCGACACAGGCCGGCGAATCGAATTCGGCGAAACGGCCGCCCTCCGGCCCGTTCCCGGTCTCTTTCTCGGGCAGGGCGAAGGCATCCGCCGGGCAGGTCGTCAGGCAGGGCTTGCCGGCGCAGGTATCGCAGGGGTTGTCCAGCGCCGGCGCGTCGGGCAGGGGCAGTCTTTGCGCGGTCAGCAGGGCGCCGCGGAAGGTGTGCCACAGGCCGTATTCCGGGTGGATGACCAGATTGATCGGCGAGCGGTAACCGGCGCCGGCGCGCGCGGCCCATTGCTGGATCGGCGGCCAGGGCGGCCGCATGGCATCGACAAGCTCGGCGCCCAGCGCTTCGGCCGCAGCCTGCAGGTACCCGGCGACCCAGCGATCCAGCGGATGGCGCGCCGCCATGTCCGGATCGCTGGCCCGGAACGCCCGCCACAGGTCGTTGCCGGCGTTGCCGATCAGCACGACCGTCCCTGTCGCCCGGCCGTCCGGGAGCGGCGGCACCGCGTCTTCGGGCGTCGGATGGAACGCGCCGCGCAGGAACAGGCCGCTGCCGGCGAGCGGGCCTTCGATCCTTCGCGTCCAGTCCGGTCGGGCCATCGCTCCGTTCCAGCGCCGCGCAGCCGCCGCGCTTGTCGCTTCAGGCCGCGTCTGCGGCCGCTTTCAGCGCGTCCTCAATCGCCGCCAGCGCCGCATCGGCCGCTGACGGGTCGGGCCCGCCGGCCTGGGCCATGTCGGGCCGGCCGCCGCCGCCCTTGCCGCCGAGCGCCGCCGAGCCGATGCGCACCAGGTCGACCGCGCTGATCCGGTCGGTCAGGTCGTCGGTGACGCCGACGACGAGGGACGCCTTGCCGCCGCTGGCGGCGACCAGGGCAACGACGCCGGAGCCGATCTGCGCCTTGAGATCGTCGGCCATGGGCTTGAGCTCTTTCGGCGAGGCGCCGTCGAGGGTGCGCGGCGCATAGGTCACGCCGTTGACCTGGCGCGTTGCCGGTCCCGCAGCCCCGCCGCCGCCGGCCGCCCCGCCGGCGCTCAACAGGGCGCGCCGGGCCTCGGCCAGTTCGCGTTCCAGCTTCTTGCGCTCGTCCAGCAGCGCCGCCACCCGCGTCGGCAGGTCTGCAGCGCCGGTCTTGAGGGCCGCGGCGGCGCTGGCCAGCGCCTGCGCTTCGGCGCGGGCGTGCCGCTCCGCCGCTGCGCCGGTCACCACCTCGATGCGCCGCACGCCGGCGGCGACCGCGCTTTCCGAAAGGATGCGGAACAGGCCGATATCGCCGGTCCGGCGGACATGGGTGCCGCCGCACAGTTCGGTCGAATAGAAATCGCCGGCTTCGCCGGGGGCGGGCGGGCCCATCGAGACGACCCGCACCTCCTCGCCGTATTTTTCGCCGAACAGGGCGAGCGCGCCGGCCTCGACGGCGGCGTCCGGCGTCATCAGGCGGGTCGCGACCTCGCCGTTGGCGCGGATGCGGCGGTTGACGTCGTCCTCGACCGCGGCGATCTCGTCGGGCGCGAGCGCCTTCGGATGGCTGAAATCGAAGCGCATCCGCTCCGGGCCGACCAGCGAGCCCTTCTGGGTCACATGATCGCCGAGCACGCGGCGCAGGGCTTCGTGGGCGAGGTGGGTGACCGAATGGTTGGCGCGTATCCGGGTGCGCCGTTCGCCGTCGACGACAAGGCGCACCGCGTCGCCGACCGCCACCGCGCCCTCCGCGACCCGGCCGATATGGACGTGCAGGCCCTCGGCGCGCTGGACCGTATCGGTAATCTCGATCCGGCCGCCCTCGGCCTCGAGCGTTCCGGTATCGCCGGTCTGGCCGCCGGATTCGGCGTAGAAGGGCGTCTGGTTGGCGATGACGGAGACCGCGTCGCCGGCCGTCGCGCGCTCGACGGCGGCGCCGTCGCGCACCAGGGCGCGCAGTTCGCCTTCTGCGGCCTCCGTTTCGTAGCCGAGGAATTCGGTCGCGCCGTGGCTCTCGCGCAGGGCGAACCAGATGCTGTCCTCGGCCCGGTCGCCGGAGCCCGCCCAGGCCTTGCGCGCCTCCGCCCGCTGGCGCTCCATCGCCGCGTTGAAGCCGTCGAGATCGACCGTCCTTCCCTGGCCGCGCAGCACGTCCTGGGTGAGGTCGAGGGGAAAGCCGTAGGTGTCGTAAAGCCGGAAGGCGACGTCGCCGGCCAGCGTCTCGCCGTCGCCGAGCCGGCCGGTCTCTTCGGCCAGCAGTCTGAGGCCGCGGTCCAGGGTCTGCCGGAAACGCGTTTCCTCCAGCTTCAGGGTCTCGGCGATCAGGGCCTCGGCGCGCAAGAGTTCCGGGAAGGCGTGGCCCATGATGTCGTTCAGGACCGGGACCAGCCGGTGCATCAGCGGGTCGCGCGCGCCGACCATATGGGCATGGCGCATGGCGCGGCGCATGATCCGGCGCAGGACGTAACCCCGGCCTTCGTTGGACGGCAGCACGCCGTCGGCGATCAGGAAGGCCGACGCGCGCAGATGGTCGGCGATCGCCTTGAAGCTGGCGCGTTGTTCCGCGTCCGGGTCGCCGTCGG
Source organism: Rhodospirillaceae bacterium (assembly GCA_028819475.1). Classification (NCBI taxonomy): domain Bacteria; kingdom Pseudomonadati; phylum Pseudomonadota; class Alphaproteobacteria; order Rhodospirillales; family Rhodospirillaceae; species Rhodospirillaceae bacterium. The sequence continues at coordinate 29,566 of JAPPLJ010000025.1, read as the reverse complement.
TGGCGTGGGCCGCGGCGTCCATGATCGGGCGGATCAGGTCGCTGTCGTAATTGTCGTGCCTGCCCTGGAGGATCGCGGTGATCCGTTCCAGCCCCATGCCGGTATCGATCGACGGCCGGGGCAGCGGCTCGCGGTTTCCGTCGTCGAACTGCTCGAACTGCATGAAGACGAGGTTCCAGACCTCGACGAAGCGGTCGCCGTCCTCGTCCGGGCTGCCGGGCGGGTCGCCGGGGACATGGTCGCCATGATCGTAGAAGATCTCGGAACACGGCCCGCACGGGCCGGTGTCGCCCATCGACCAGAAATTGTCCGAGGTGGCGATCCGGATGACCCGGCTCTCCGGCAGGCCGGCGATCCTGCGCCACAGGTCGAAGGCTTCGTCGTCCTCGGCGTAGACCGTCGCGAGCAGCCGGTCGGCCGGCAGCCCGTATTCCTTCGTCACCAGGTTCCAGGCCAGCTCGATCGCGACATCCTTGAAATAGTCGCCGAACGAGAAGTTGCCGAGCATCTCGAAGAAGGTGTGGTGCCGCGCCGTGTAGCCGACATTTTCCAGGTCGTTGTGCTTGCCGCCGGCGCGCACGCATTTCTGCGAGGTGACCGCCCGGCTGTAGTCGCGCTGCTCGAGGCCGGTGAAGACGTTCTTGAACTGCACCATGCCGGCGTTGACGAACATGAGCGTCGGGTCGTTGCGCGGCACCAGCGGGCTCGAGGCGACCGGCGCATGGCCGTGGCGGGCGAAGAAATCGACAAAGGTCGAGCGGATTTCGTTGCCTGTTGACATGGCGACAATCTATGGCTGGGGGCGCAGAGGAAAAAGGCGGCAGCCGCGGCGGCGCCACGCCCAATCGCCGCACAGCCCGGGAGTGTGGATTGATGAACGACCGCAACCGGAACGCAAGCCCGTCGCGCTGGTTCGAGGATTTCAGCCTGGGCGAGGTCTATACCCTGCCGTCGCGGACCCAGACCGGCGGCCTGTTCGCCATGTTCCAGGCCGCCTCCGGCGACAACGACCCGATCCACTACGACGCGGAATATTGCCGGGCGCGCGGCCATCGCGACATGCTCGCCCACGGCATGCAGGTGATGATCCAGTCGGCGGCCGGCGCCGGAACCTTCCCGTCCGAGGTCGCCGACTCGCTGATCGCGATGCTCGACGTCAGCGGTTCCTTCCTCAAGCCGGTCTACCGGGAGGACACGCTCTATCCGCAGCTTGAAATCGTCGGCTTGGAGCCGCAGAAAACCACCGGCGTCGTCGAGATGCGCGCCACGGTCCACAACCAGGACGATGCCCTGGTCTTCGAAGGCCGCCACCGCTACCTGATCCGCAAACGCCCGGACGGCGGGACGGCAGCGTAAGCGCCGGATTTTGCGGATGCACCCGCCCGACCCTTCGATACGCCCCGGCCCTTCGACTTCGCTCAGGGCAGGCCCTTCGATACGCCCCGGCCGGGGGCCGGGGCTACTCAGGGTGAGGGTGAAGGGGGGTGAACGCATTACACACCCTCATCCCGAGTAGGCGCGTCAGCGCCGTATCGAGGGGGCCGTATCGAGAGTCTGCCCTGAGCCTGCCGAAGGGGACGCGCCGCGGGCCGGTTTCAACCCTCCCGCGGCGGCAGGGGTGCGCGGTTGTCGGATTCGGCGGGGAAATGGAGCCGGTCGGGCAGGTCGTAATAGTCGCCCTTGTCGTCGGCGTAGATGCCGAAGGCGGTCTTGAGGCCGGTCCTGCCGTCGAGCGTTCCGGCGGCGATCGAAATCTTGCCGGAGCCGGTGAACTCGAAGAACAGGGTCGCACCGCAGCGGTCGCAGAAGCCGCGCCGGCTGTGCGGCCCGGAGGCGTACCAGCGCAGGCCGCCGGCCGCCTCCAGCTCGAAATCGTCGGTCCAGGCCTGGGTCGCCGCCAGATAGTGGCCCGTGGTCTTGCGGCAGGCCGTGCAATGGCACTCGATCACGTCGCGCATCGGGCCGCGTATCCGGTAGACCACGCCGCCGCACAGGCAGGAGCCGCGCTGCCCCGCTTCCGCGCCCTTTTCTTCCGGATCGCCGGAACCGCCGGTTGCCATTATGGCGTCCGTCCGCCCGGCGCGATCATCCGGCGAGTTCTTCCGCCGGCGAATCGCTAGCGGCGCTGATCTCGAGCTTCGAGGCCAGCAGGCCGGCGCTTTCGAGGATGCGGTCCTTGATCTGCCCGGCAATGTCCGGGTTGTCGCGCAGGAAGGCCTTGGCGTTCTCCCGGCCCTGGCCGATGCGCTGGTTGCCGAAGGAGAACCAGGTGCCGGATTTCTCGACGATGCCGGCGGCGACGCCCATGTCGATCAACTCGCCGGTCTTGGAAATGCCCTCGCCATACATGATGTCGAACTCGACGACGCGGAACGGCGGCGCCATCTTGTTCTTGACCACCTTCACCTTGGTCTGGTTGCCGACGACCACGTCCCGGTTCTTGATCTGGCCGATGCGCCGGATATCGAGCCTTACCGAGGAATAGAATTTCAGCGCGTTGCCGCCGGTCGTGGTTTCCGGGCTGCCGAACATCACGCCAATCTTCATGCGGATCTGGTTGATGAAGACGACCAGGCAGTTCGACCGGGAGATCGAACTGGTCAGCTTGCGCAGGGCCTGGCTCATCAGCCGCGCCTGCAGGCCGACATGGGTGTCGCCCATCTCGCCTTCCAGCTCTGCCCGCGGCACCAGCGCGGCCACCGAATCGACCACCAGCACGTCGATGGCGCCGGAGCGCACCAGCGTATCGGCGATTTCCAGCGCCTGTTCGCCCGCATCCGGCTGGGAAATCAGCAGTTCGTCCAGGTCGACGCCCAGCTTCTCGGCATAGGTCGGGTCCAGCGCATGTTCGGCGTCGACGAAGGCGCAGGTGCCGCCGGCCTTCTGCGCTTCGGCGATCAGGTGCAGGGCGAGCGTCGTCTTGCCCGAGCTTTCCGGGCCGTAGATCTCGACGACCCGGCCCTTGGGCAGGCCGCCGATGCCGAGCGCGATATCGAGGGAGAGCGACCCGGTGGACACGGTCTCGACCTCCACCTGGCGGTCGGTCTCGCCCATCTTCATGATCGAGCCCTTGCCGAAGGCGCGTTCGATCTGGCTGAGGGCGGATTCGAGGGCTTTCTGGCGGTCCATATCGTCCGATTCGACAATCCGGAGGGCAACCTGAGACATTGAACGCTCCCTTATTTCATATCCGCCGCGGCCTGACGAGGGGGTCGCGGCGGCTCCGAAACCTTGCGAACGTGGAATGTATCCCGTTTGTTCAAGTTCCGCAAGTGTTCATGTTGTGTCTGATTTTGTTCTTTCCGCAAGATCGGGGAACGGACGCCAAGAAAGACGGACGCGAAGAAAAGCGTCAGGCGCAGTTCAAGTCTGGTGGCGCCGGAAGACCAGGCTGCAGTTCGTGCCGCCGAAGCCGAAACTGTTGCTCATCACCTGGCGGAGGCCGGCGTCGTCGATCCGCTCGGTCACCAGCGACAGGCCGTCCGCCGCCGGGTCCGGCTCGTCCAGGTTGGCCGACGCGGCGACGAAATCCTCGTCCAGCATGATCAGCGAATAGATCGCCTCATGCACGCCGGCGGCGCCCAGTGCGTGGCCGGTCAGGGACTTGGTCGATGCGAGGTGGGGCTGCTGGTTGCCCTTGCCGTTGGTGAAGACGGCGCGGATCGCCTCCAGTTCCGTCGCGTCGCCGACCGGCGTGGAGGTGCCGTGGGTGTTGATATAGTCGACCGGCGCGTCGAGCCCGTCCATCGCCATCGTCATGCAGCGCACCGCGCCGTCGCCGGACGGCTGGACCATGTCGTAGCCGTCGGACGTCGCGCCGTAGCCGACGATCTCGCCATAGATTTTCGCGCCGCGCGCTCTTGCGTGCTCCAGTTCCTCGACGACGACGCAGCCGCCGCCGCCGGAAATCACGAAGCCGTCGCGCCGGACGTCGAACGGCCGCGAGGCCTTTTCCGGCGTGTCGTTGAAGCCGGAGGACAGCGCCGGCATGGCGTCGAACAGCATCGACAGCGACCAGTGCAGTTCCTCGCCGCCGCCGGCGAACACGATGTCCTGCTTGCCGAGCTGGATCTGCTCCAGCGCGTTGCCGATGCAATGGGCGCTGGTCGAGCAGGCCGAGGTGATCGAATAGTTGACGCCCTTTATGCCGAACGGCGTCGCCAGGGTCGCCGAATTGGTGCTCGACATGGTGCGCGGCACCATGAACGGGCCGATCTTGCGCGTCGTGCCCTTGTCGCGCAGCAGGTCGGCGGCCAGCACCTGGTTCCGGGTCGAGGGCCCGCCCGACCCCATGATCAGGCCGGTGCGCTCGTTCGAAACGTCGTGCGGCTCCAGCCCGGCGTCGGCGATGGCCTCTTCCATCGCGACATAGTTGTAGACCGCGCCGTCGCCCATGAAGCGGCGCAGCCGCCGGTCGACCGCCTTGTCCGGGTCCATGCGGATCGCGCCGTGGATGTGGCTGCGGAAGCCCATGTCCCGGTAGGTCTCGCAGAAGCGGATGCCCGAGGCGCCGTCGCGCAGGGAGTCCGTCACCTCGCGCCGGTTGTTGCCGATCGCCGAGACGATGCCGATGCCGGTGACGACCGCGCGCCGCATCCCGCCCCCCCGTCAGCCGGTGAACAGGCCGACCCGGAGATCCCGGGCCTCGTAGATGACGGCGCCGTCGGCCAGAAGCCGGCCGTCGGCCTGGCCGAGCACGAGCTTGCGGGCGATCACCCGGCGGAAATCGACCCGGTAGGTCACCATATTGACCGACGGCAGCACCTGATCGGAAAACTTGACCTCGCCGACGCCGAGCGCCCGGCCGCGGCCGGGATGGCCGAGCCAGCCCAGATGAAAGCCGGCGAGCTGCCACAGCGCGTCGACGCCCAGGCAGCCCGGCATTACGGGATCGTTCTCGAAATGGCAGCCGAAGAACCACAGGTCCGGCCGGATATCGAGTTCGGCGGTCACCGCGCCCTTGCCGTGGGCGCCGCCGTCCCGGACGATCTCGGTGATCCGGTCGAACATCAGCATCGGCGGCAGGGGCAGCTGCGCGTTGCCCGGGCCGAACAGGTCGCCGTGGCCGCAGGCGATCAGGTCTTCGTAGTCGAAGGCGTTGCGGTCGCGGAAATCCGTCATCGGGCCGTCGGCGGGCTCTGGCGTCATCGGTGTCGGCGGGCATGCCAAAACCCTACGCACTCGCCGTCCACCGTTACGCCGACCGCAAGTCCGCAGGGGGCGTTGACGCGCCCGGAACTGTCAACCTGTTCCTGAAAAAACGCATATAGGAAGCGGTTCCGCAAAACGCCAAGGAAATTTACAGCGCCGCGGCAATCGCGCCGGGACAATCGCTGAATATCCCGGCGACGCACCAGGACAGCAATTCCTTCGCCCGCGCCGCATCGTTGACCGTATAGACGCCGATCTCGATCCCCTCGGCGACGAGCGGGCTTACCGCTTCTTGAGTCAGGCCGCGCGCGCCGACATGCAGGCTCGCCGCGCCGAGCGCCTCGAAGGGTTCGCGCCAGGCGTCCGAGAGGGCCGGCGTCACGACGGCGACCGGCAGGTCGGCCCGCGCTGCGCGCACCGCCGCCAGCGCGGCATGGTCGAAGCTGGAAACCAGCGGCGGCTCGTCCGCCTTCCAGCCCCGCCCGACCTCGCGCACCAGCGCGGCGGCCGCCGCTGCGGAATCGCCGGGATCGCATTTCAGTTCGATATTGAGGCGCAGCGCCAGCGCGTGCGCCGCGGCGATGGCGTCGGCCAGTGCCGGGACGGGTTCGCCGGCCCAGGCCGCACCGAACCAGGCGCCGGCGTCCATTCCGGCGATCTCGGCCAGCGCCAGTTCGCGGACCCTGCCGGTCGCCGCCGTCGTCCGGTCGACGGTCGGGTCGTGCATCAGCACCAGCCCGCCGTCCGCGGTCAGGCGCACGTCGATCTCGACCCAGCGGCAGCCCTGCCGGGCGGCTTCGCGCAACCCGGCCAGGGTGTTTTCCGGCGCGTGCAGGGCCGCGCCGCGATGACCGATGATCCGGGGCAGCATCGGCGTCGGCCCGGCCCGCGTTTCGCCCGCCCCGGAGCGAAAAACGCCGGGGCAGGCGTCGGCAGCGTCCGGTCAGTCCCGCCGGCGCGGGCCCCGGTCCCTGTCGCGGTCCCGGTCCCGGTCGCGCCGGGGGCCGCGGCGCGGTTCGGCGACTTCGACGTCCATCCGCTCCTCGCCGGTTTCCTGATCGACCTTGCGCATGGACAGCTTGACCTTGCCGCGGTCGTCGAAGCCGATGCAGTAGACCTTCACCTCGTCGCCCTCGTCGACGACGTCGGTCACCTTGCCGACCCGGCCGTCGGTCAGTTCGCTGATATGGACCAGCCCGTCCTTCGCGCCCAGGAAGTTCACGAAGGCGCCGAAGTCCATCACCTTGACGACCTTGCCGGTATAGATCTTGCCGGCCTCCGGTTCGGCGACGATGCCGTTGATCCAGTCGATGGCGGCCTGGGTCGCCGCCTCGTCGGTCGCGGCGATCTTCACCGTGCCGTCGTCGTCGATGTCGATCTTGGTGCCGGTCTGCTCGGTGATCTCGCGGATCACCTTGCCGCCGGTGCCGATGATGTCGCGGATCTTGTCCTTGTTGATCTGGATCGTGGTGATCCGCGGCGCATGGGCGCTCACACTCTCGCGCGAGCCCGCGATGGCCTTGCCCATCTCGTCCAGGATGTGCAGGCGGCCGTCGCGCGCCTGCTCCAGCGCGACCTGCATGATCTCCCGGGTGATCGAGGTGATCTTGATATCCATCTGGAGCGAGGTGATGCCCTCGGCCGTTCCGGCGACCTTGAAGTCCATGTCGCCCAGATGGTCCTCGTCGCCCAGGATGTCGGACAGGACGGCGAACCGTTCGCCTTCCTTGATCAGGCCCATGGCGATGCCGGCGATCGGCCGCTTGATCGGCACGCCGCCGTCCATCATGGCGAGAGAGGCGCCGCAGACCGTCGCCATCGAGGACGATCCGTTCGATTCCGTGATCTCGGAGACGACCCGGACGGTGTAGGGGAAATCCTCCTCGCCCGGCATCATCGGGCGGACCGCCCGCCAGGCCAGCTTGCCATGGCCGACCTCGCGCCGGCCGGTGAAGCCGACGCGGCCCGTCTCGCCGACCGAGAAGGGCGGGAAATTGTAGTGCAGCAGGAAGTTCTCCCGGTACTCGCCTTCCATCGCGTCGATGATCTGCTCGTCCTGGCCGGTGCCCAGGGTGGCCGTGACCATGGCCTGGGTTTCGCCTCGGGTGAACAGGGCCGAACCGTGGGTGCGCGGCAGCACGCCGACTTCGGCAACGATCTGGCGCACCGTGCTCGTGTCGCGCCCGTCGATGCGAACGCCGGTATCGAGGATGTCGCCGCGGACGATCTCCTTTTCGAGCGTCTTGAAGACCTCCGGCGCGACGGCCTGCCGGTCTTCATCCTCCGCGACGGCGGCGAACGCCTGGTCGCGCACCGCGCCGATCCTGGCGTGGCGCGCCTGCTTGATCTTTTCGGCATAAGCCTCGCGCAGGGCGCCGTCGATCCCGGCGTCGCGCCAGACACCGTCGACTTCCGCGAGCGCCGCCGGCGGCTCCGGCACGTCCCGGGGCTCCTTGGCCGAGGCTTCGGCCATGTCGATGATCGTGTCGATTACCGGCTGGAAACCGTCGTGACCGAAGCTCACGGCGCCGAGCATGGTTTCCTCGCTCAGTTCCCGGGCTTCGGATTCGACCATCAGCACGCCGTCGCGGGTGCCGGCGACGACCAGTTCCAGTTCCGAATCGTCCAGCTGGTCGAATGTCGGGTTGAGGACGTATTCGCCGTCGATGTAGCCGACCTTGGCGCCGCCGATCGGGCCCATGAAGGGGATCCCGGAGATCGTCAGGGCGGCCGAAGCGGCGATCATCGCCGGAATGTCGGCGTCGTTCTCCATGTCATAGCTCATGACCTGGATCATCACCTGGGTCTCGTTGCGGAAACCGCTTGCGAACAGGGGCCGGATCGGCCGGTCGATCAGGCGCGAGACCAGCGTTTCCTTTTCGCTCGGCCGGCCTTCGCGCTTGAAAAAGCCGCCGGGAATCTTTCCGGCGGCGTAGGTTTTTTCCATGTAGTGAACGGAGAGCGGAAAGAAATCGATGCCCTCGCGCGGACTGTGTTCGGCGACGACCGTCGCCAGGACCGTGGTCTCGCCATAGGTGGCGAACACGGCGCCGTCCGCCTGTCGGGCGATCCGGCCGGTTTCGAGCGTAAGCGTACGGCCGCCCCACTCGATGGAGCGTTTGCAGATGTCGAACATGTAGGGTGTTTGTCCTGTATACCTTGCGTTACCCGCCGGCCGGATTGCCGGTGGGGCCTTCCAGGGCCCGCCGCGTGTGGACGGGCCGCACGATGTCGCCGATGGCCGGGCCGGGCGATGCGCCTCGGACCGGGGCCGCCGGAAATCCTATCGCCGGATTCCGAGGCTCTCGATCAGCGATGCATACCGGCTCTCGTCCTTGCCTTTCAGATAGTCGAGCAGCCGGCGGCGCTGGCCCACCATGATCAGCAGGCCGCGGCGCGAATGGTGATCCTTGCGGTGATCGCCCAGATGGTCCGTCAGGTTGCGGATGCGTTCGGTCAGGATGGCGACCTGGACTTCCGGCGACCCCGTGTCGCCCATTTGCCGGCCGTATTCCTCGATGAGCGCCTGCTTCCGCTCGGCGGTAATCGACATCGTAACCCTCCTTCGGGGCTAAAGATTGAAAACCCGCACCGGCTGAGCCGAACGGCCCTCGAGTCGCATCAGCGCGATCGCCTCGCCGTTCAGCAACGCACACAGGGCGGCGTTGTCGGAGAGGCCGTCGATCCGTCGGCGGTTGCCGGTCCGAAGAACCGGCACCGGTTGCCCGTTGCGGATCCGGGCGGCCTCACTTTCGGTCACGTCAAGGGCCGGGATGTCGTCCAGCGCCCTGGCGACCGGTTGCAGCAGGGCTGCACAGTCAACGGCGGGCGGTTCCGCGCCGCCGTCTTGCGCGCCCATATGGCCCGGCGCCGCCAGTTTTTCCAGAGGTATCGCGTCGCAGTCGCGAAACGGGCCGCTGCGCGTGCGCCGCAGGCCGCAGACATGCCCCACGGTGCTGAGCGAAACCGCAAGGTCGCGGGCCACGCTGCGGACATAGGCGCCCTTGCGGCAATCCATTTCGAAGGCGGTACGGTCGGCGTCGATCGTTTCGACCAGCGCCAGCCGGTCGATAACGACCTGCCGGGCGGCCAGCTCGACCGGTGCGCCGGACCGCGCCAGGGCGTAGGCGCGCCGGCCGCCCACCTTGACGGCGGAAAATTGCGGCGGCGTCTGTGCGACCTCGCCGGTGAAGGCGGGCAGGGCGCGCTCGATTTCGGCCTCGGTGGGCCGCCGGCCGCTGGTCGCGACAACCGCGCCGTCGCTGTCGTCGGTATCCCGCGCCTCGCCCCAGCGGACGGTAAAGCGATAGGATTTCGGGCCGTCGACGACGAAGGGGACGGTCTTGGTCGCTTCGCCCAGGGCGATCGGCAAGACGCCGGAGGCCAGCGGATCGAGGGTCCCGGCATGGCCGGCTTTCTGCGCGTCGAACGCGCGCCGCACGATTGCGACCGCCCGGGTGGAACCGATGCCGACCGGCTTGTCGAGGTTGATCCAGCCGTGAACCGGCCGGCCGCGCCGCTTACGCGCCATCGCCCGTTCCGTCGGGTCCGGCCGTCAGATCCCCGGCCGTCAGATCCCCGACCGCCAGATCCCGCGCCACCCGGTCGTCGGTCAGCAGGGCGTCGACGGCGCTGGCGGTGTCGTAGGACCGGTCGGCGTGGAAGACCAGCTGCGGCGTGAACTTCAGGCGGACTTCCCGGCCGAGGCGCCCGCGCAGGAAGGGCGCGGCCCGGTTCAGCGCTGCCGTCACCTCGTCCGCCGACCGGCCGCCCAGGGGGTAGACGAAGGCTTTGGCCGTTTTCAGGTCGCGGCCCGGCACGACTTCGCTGACCGTGATCGACACGTCCCGGAGCACCGGATCGCGAAAATTCTCCTCGGCCAGCAGCCGGGCCAGCGCATGGCGGATTTCTTCGCCGACGCGCAATTGCCGCTGGGTCGGGGGCTTGCCCGCAACCATCGGTCGTCCCTCTCAGGCCGCAGGCGCAGGCCGCACCGGGCTACAGTTCGCGCTGCACCTCCTCGACCTCGAAACACTCGATCTGGTCGCCGACGCGGATGTCCTGGTACCGGTCGAAGGACATGCCGCACTCCATGCCGCCATGCACTTCGCGGACTTCGTCCTTGAAGCGCTTGAGGGTCGCCAGCCTGCCTTCATGGATCACCACCCTGTCGCGCAGCAGCCGCACGCCGGAGCCGCGCCGGACCACCCCTTCGGTCACCCGGCAGCCGGCGACGTTGCCGACCTTGGACACCCTGAAGACTTCGAGAATCTCGGCGTAGCCCAGGAAGGTCTCGCGGATTTCCGGCGCCAGCATGCCCGACAGCATCGCTTTGATGTCGTCGTTGATGTCGTAGATGATCGAGTAGTAGCGGATGTCGATGCCGTCGCGCGCCGCCAGGTCGCGCGCCTGATTGTTGGCCCGCACGTTGAACGCAATGATCATCGCGCCGGAGGCCTTGGCGAGCGTGATGTCCGATTCGCTGATGGCGCCGACGCCGCTGTGTAGGATGCGGACCTTGACCTCGTCGGTCGACAGCCGGTCGAGCATGCCGGCGATGGCCTCGGCCGAGCCGTGAACGTCAGTCTTGATCAGGACAGGCAGTTCCTGCGCCTCGCCGGCCTGGATCATCGAGAACATCTGTTCGATCGAGCTGCGCGGGACGCCGGCGTCCTTCTTGGCGACGCGCTGGCGGTATTCGGAGATCTCCCGCGCCCGGCCCTCGTCGTCGACGACCAGGAAATCGTCGCCCGCGCCCGGGGTTCCGTTCAGGCCGAGAACCTCGACCGGCGCCGACGGGCCGGCCGTCTGGACGGTCTCGCCCCGGTCGTCGACCAGCGCGCGCACCCGGCCCCATTCCCGGCCGACCACGAAAATGTCGCCGACCGCGAGCGTGCCGCGCTGCACCAGAACGGTGGCGACGGCGCCGCGCCCGCGCTCCAGTTTCGCCTCGACGACAACGCCCTGGGCCTCGCGGTCCGGATTGGCGGCGAGGTCCATCAGTTCGGCCTGCAGCAGGATCGCCTCTTCCAGCTTGTCGAGGTTGGTTTTTTCCGTTGCCGACACCTCGATGCACAGCACGTCGCCGCCCATCGGCTCGACCTGGATGTCGTGCTGCAGCAGTTCGGTCATCACCCGGTTCGCGTCCGCGCCCCTGGCGTCGATCTTGTTGACGGCGACGATGATCGGCACCTCCGCCGCCTTGGCATGGGCGATGGCCTCGACGGTCTGCGGCTGCACGCCGTCGTCGGCCGCGACGACGAGGATCACGATATCGGTGACCGTAGCGCCCCGCGACCGCATTTCGGTGAACGCCGCGTGGCCGGGCGTGTCCAGGAAGGTAATCTGGCCTCCGCTCGCCAGGGTGACCCGGTAGGCGCCGATATGCTGGGTGATGCCGCCGGCTTCGCGGCCGGCCACATCGGTTTCGCGCAGGGCGTCGAGCAGCGATGTCTTGCCGTGGTCGACATGGCCCATGACGGTCACCACCGGCGCCCGGGGCTTCAGCGTCTCTTCATCGTCCGGCGCGCCTTCGAGGCCGATTTCCACATCGGCTTCCGACACGCGGCGGATCTTGTGGCCGAATTCCTCCACGATCAGCTCGGCGGTGTCGGCGTCGATCGACTGGTTGAGCGTCGCCATGACGCCCATCTTCATCAGCGACTTGACCAGGTCCGCGCCTTTCTCCGCCATCCGGTTGGCGAGTTCCTGCACCGTGATGGTTTCGGGGACGACGACTTCGCGGCTCTGTTTCCGGTGTTCGATCGGGCCCTTCAGGGCGCGTTGCTTTTCCTTTTCCCGCCGCCGCCGCGCCGCCGCTTCCGAACGCTTGCGCTCCATCCCGGCATCGCCGATCTCGAGGGCCTGGGCGATGGTCAGGCGGCCCGTCCGGCGGCGCGGTTCGCCGCGCTTGCCGGTCGCCGGCCGCTTGGGCTCGGACCGCCGCCGCCGCTCGTCGCGGTCTTCCTCCCGCCCGGGTTCGGCCGGGCCGGCGGCCCGCTCCGTCTGCGGCGCGGCGGTCCTGGCCGCCGGCTTGGGCGCCACCTTCGAGCTCGGCGTGAAGCCGACACCCAGCTCCTTCGACGCCAGCCGCCGGGCGAGGTCGTCGGCTTTCGCGCGCTCTTCGGCGAACCGGCGCGTCCTTTCCGCGTCCGACGCATCGGGCTGCTCGTCCTCCGGCTGCACCACGGGCGGTCCGGCGTCGGCGTCGGCCTCGGCCCCGTCTTCCGCCGGCAGCGCCTGGGGCGGCGCTGCATCCGCCGCGGCGACATCCAGATCGGGCTGGGGTGCCTCGCCGGGATCGACCGTTTCCGGCAGGGCGTCCGCGGCTTCCGGCGCCGTATCGGCGTCCAGCGGAGCGATCGCGGGCTGCTCCTCGCCGGCGGGAAGCGGCCGTTCCGGGATGCCATGCGTGGCGTCGGCCTGTTTCAGGGCGCGCAGCCGGGCATCGCGCTCGGCCTGGCTCAGCATCGGGCCGGCGCTGCTCTTCTTCTCGGCGAAGGCGCCTTCCGCGCTTTGCGCCACCTCTTCCTTGACCTCGGCCATCCGGCCGCTTTCGCCGCGCCGGAAGGTGCGCTTCTTCTTCACCTCGACGGCAACGGTCTTGGACCGGCCGTGGGAGAAGCTTTGCTTCACAACGCCGGATTCGACCGTCTTCTTGAGTTCGAGGCGGCCGGGCCGTGTCAGCGTCAGCGGCTTCTTTTCTTCGTCCTGTTTGGTCTCAGCCATGCCCTATCCGTCCCCGCGCCGCTGTGTGCGCCGCTTCTTCGACCTTCCCGGGGCCGGCGTCAGCCGTCCCCGCCATTCCGTCCGAAACGTCCGTGCCTCTCACGCCGGCCAGCCGCTGCACATCCCGATACAGGTGATCGGCGAGCGAACCGCCCGCCACCGCGACATGGACAAGCCGTTCGCGGCCGAGGGCCGCGCCGAGTTCGGCCGAATCCAGCGTCGCGGCGATCCGGACCGGCCGGGATCCGGCCGCAGCCCGCCGGGCGAGTTCCCGGCTGTCCCTGCCTGCACTGTCCCGCGCCGTCAACATCAGCGATGCCCTGCCGTCCGCAACCGCCGCCCTGACCTTTTCGTAGCCGGCCTCGACCAGCCCCGCCCGGCGCGCCAGGCCGAGGGTCGCCCGGCAGCGCTGCGCCAGCAGCCGCTCGACCGTATCGGGCAGCCCGTCCGGCACCCGCACCCGTTTGCGGGCCGACCGCGCCGCCGCTTTCGCCAGACCCGGCGCGGCCAGCGCCGCGCCGGAGGCGGTAACCCACAGGCCGCGACCGGGCAGCGTTTCCGCGAGGTCCGGCGTCAGCGTTCCGTCCGGCGCCACGACGAACCGGATCAGGCCCGCGCGCGGCCCGGCGCGGCGGGTGACCGCGCAGCGGCGCGGATTGCCGCCGTCAGCGGTACACGCCCGGCCTGCCTCGTCCCGGCTGCCGATGTCGGGAGTAACGATGTCCGGAGACACGCCGTCCGGCACGGAAGTTTCCGTGTCGGCGGTGCGGGCCGGCGATGGCGTTGCGGAATCGATCGGCTGGTCTCCTTCCCGTTCGCGCCGGCTATGCCGCCGGCGCCGGTTCGCCCCCGGAGGCTTCGTCCGCTTCGGCTTCGTCCGCTTCGGCTTCCGCCTCTAGGGCGGCCAGGTCTTCCTCGGTCACCCAGCCGGCAGCCTTGCGGGCATCCATGACAATGGCCTCGGCCTCCTCGGTATCGAGCGGGCTCGGCTGCACCATGGCGGCGAGCTTGTAGGGCTTGAGGAAGTTCAGCATGTCGAGGGTGAGGTCGATCTTGTTGTCCTCGTCCGGGGTCTGGCCGGCCATCAGCCGGGCGCGCCGGTTTTCCTTCACATGGCCGAGATCGTCCGCCGAAATGCGCGCGTCCTTCGTCAGCACGATGAAGCGCAATTCCTCGGAACTGAGATCCGCCAGATCGTCCATCTGCCGGACTTCGGCTTCGCCGAGCTGCACCAGCATGGCCGGCGTCAGCCCGTCGATCTCCGCCAGCGCATCCTCGACGCCCAGCGCCCGTCGCCGTTCGGTCAGTTCGGCGTCGCGGCGCTCGAGGAAATCCCGGGCGCGCTCGCGCAGGGCCTCGGCGATATCCTCGTCGAAGGCCTCGATGGCCATCAGGTCTTCGAGCGGCACGAAGGCGACTTCCTCGATCGTCGAGAAGCCCTCCGTCACCAGCAGGTGGGCGATGACGTCGTCGACATCCAGCGCCTCGATGAACATGGCGCTGCGGGTGCGGAACTCTTCCTGGCGGCGCTCGGATTCGGCCTGTTCGGTCAGGATGTCGATGTGCCAGCCGGTAAGCTGCGAGGCCAGGCGCACATTCTGGCCGCGCCGGCCGATGGCGAGGCTCTGCTGCTCGTCGGGCACGACGACCTCGATGGTGCCGGTGTCCTCGTCCAGCACGACCTTGGCGACCTCGGCCGGCGCCAGGGCGTTGACGACGAAGGTGGCGTGGTCGCGCGACCAGGGGATGATGTCGATCTTCTCGCCCTGCAGCTCCTGCACCACGGCCTGGACCCGGCTGCCGCGCATGCCGACGCAGGCGCCGACCGGGTCGATCGAGCTGTCGTTGGAGATCACGGCGATCTTCGCCCGCGAACCGGGATCGCGCGCCACGGCGCGGATCTCGATGATGCCGTCGTAGATTTCCGGCACCTCCTGGGCGAACAGCTTCGCCATGAATTGCGGATGCGTGCGCGACAGGAAGATCTGCGGCCCGCGCAGCTCCTGGCGCACGTCGTAGATGTAGGCGCGGATGCGGTCGCCCTGGCGGAAATTCTCGCGCGGGATCAGTTCGTCGCGCCGGACGATCGCTTCGGCCCGGCCCAGATCGACCATGACATGGCCGAACTCGACCCGCTTGACGACGCCGTGGACGACCTCGGTGACGCGGTCCTTGTATTCCTCGTATTGCCGGCCGCGCTCGGCCTCGCGCACCTTCTGGACGATGACCTGCTTGGCGGTCTGCGCCGCGATGCGGCCGAAATCGATCGGCGGCAGCGGATCGATGATGAAATCGCCGACCTTCTTTTCCGGATCGATCCGGGCGGCATGCTCCGGCGTGATCTGCGCGCCCTCGTCCTCGATTTCCTCGGCGACCTCGCGATAGCGCGCCAGCAGGATCTCGCCGTTGTTGCGGTTGATCGTGGCGCGGATGTCCAGATCGTGGCCGTATTTCGAGCGGCCGGCCTTCTGGATGGCCTGTTCCATCGCGTCCAGGACCTCGTCGCGCTCGATGCCTTTTTCGCGCGCCACGGCGTCGGCGACCTGGATCAGTTCCGGCCGGTGCAATGTCGTTGCGACGTTCATAACGCAATACCGTCAGAATTCATCTCGTGGTTCCTCACACGTTGGGTCGGCCCGGCAGGCCGGCCGGGACCAGCTTCGCCTTCTCGATGTCGGCCAGCGCGAGGCGGCATCGGCCGTCGCCGGTTTCCAGGACGACCGCATCGTCGTCCAGGCCGCGCAGCACGCCCTTGAAGCGCCTTCGGCCGTCGACCGGCAGGCTCAGTTCGACGCGCGCCTCGGCGCCGGCGAACCGTTCGAAATCCTTCGGCCGGGTGAGCGGCCGGTCGAGACCGGGGGAGCTGACCTCCAGGGTGTATTCCCCGGCAATCGGGTCCTCGACATCGAGCACCGCAGAGGCGAGCCGGCTGATCTCCGCGCAATCGTCCAGCGTGAGCGCCTGCCCGTCCAGCCGGTCGCACATGATCTGCAATGTCGCGCTGCGGCCGGACGGGTTATGGCTGCCGCCAAGCTGCACGCGCACGATCTCATAGCCCATCGCCGTCAGGGCGGGTTCGGTCATCGCGGCGATCCGGTCGGACAGGGGCATGGCGCTCCGGGGCTGGCGGCGGGATTTCAGGGCCCGCGGGCGCGGCGCTGCCGGCGGGCCGCGGCCGCGCCAACAAAAAAGAGCGGGCCGCCGGGCCCACCCTTTGCACCGGGCCCCTCAAGGACCCATCGGGTTTTTGTTCTACCGTGCAATATACGGACTTGCCGCGATCTGGCAAGGCTCTTGACGCTCTCCGTCGTCGAAGTAGTCCACGCGGGCCGCTAGGCTGTAGCGCAGAAAGGCACGCAATCTAGACAGGTACTTTTGCCTTCCCCGATACAGTGAACAGCTTTGTGCGCTGATCCCTGTCTATCTTGCCAGCCTTTAGCAGCCCGCCAAGGAGCGAGTAGCTCAAATAATCCTTCTGCCTTCCATTAAAATCCGACCGCAGATCCAAAGCCTCCGCAATCTCGGCATTGCGAAGGCCGCTAGGGCAGGTGCAAAGGAGCTCAAGAATGCACTCCTCAAGTTCTATTTTTGCTGCTCGGGAACGTTCCAGCAGATCGCTCACGTCAGTCTCCCTGTTTGCCAAAATGTGCTGTCCGAATCGGTAATGCGTGGTCACACAACGCAGTCAAGACGATGCTTTAGCATAAAGCGCCAGATTATTGCCGGCTCTCAGTTGCGTATATCCTTTCCTTTGAACTCCGCGGCCCCTTCGGGCAAGAATGCCGCCGGAACCGATGTACCGGGCGCGACGACACGGAAGACGGTAGGGCGGCATGACCGAGGGACGGCTGAAATTCTGGGGCTGGGGCTGGGAAGGCGAGGGCGCGACGGACGCGGAGGTCGCGCACCTGAAGCGCACCTACGGCGCGGCGCTGGGCATCGACAGTTTCCCGGACGGGCCGCCGCCGCGGGAGGACGAGTTCGACCTGCCCGCCCCCCGGCTGTCGCCGCCGCCGGCCCTCGAAGCCATCTGCGCGCGCGATCCCCATACCAGGCTGGTCCACGCCATGGGCAAGTCGCTGCCCGATGCCGTGCGCATGTTCGACCGGCAGACGCCCCATGTTCCCGACATCGTCGCTTTCCCGGAGACCGAAGAGCAGGTGCTCGCGGTCATGGACTGGGCGGCGGACGCCGGGGCGGCGCTGATCCCGTTCGGCGGCGGCAGTTCGGTGGTCGGCGGCGTCGAGCCGAAGGTCGACGACGGCTACGCCGCGGCGATCACGCTCTCCACCGTGCGCATGACCGGCGTGGCCGAGGTCGACCGGACCTCCCGCGCGGCGCGCATCCGCGGCGGCACGCGGGTGCCGGATCTCGAAGCGGCGCTGAAGCCCCACGGCCTCACCCTGCGCCATTTTCCGCAGAGCTTCCCGATGGCGACCGTCGGCGGCATGATCGCGACGCGCTCCGGCGGCCATTTCGCCATGCTCTACACCCATATCGACGATTTCGTGGAGTCGCTGCGCACGGTGACGCCGGCCGGCGTCATGGAGAGCCGCCGCCTGCCGGGCAGCGGCGCGGGGCCGAGCCCGGACCGCTTCGTTATCGGCTCCGAAGGCTCGGTCGGCGTCATTACCGAGGCCTGGCTGCGGCTGCAGGACAAGCCGGTCCACCGCGCCAACGCCGCGGCGGCCTTCGACGATTTCCACGCGGCGGCCGAAGCCGTGCGGGCGGTTGCGCAGTCGGGCCTGAACCCGGCCAACTGCCGCCTGGTCGACGGCGAGGAATGCCGGATCAACGGGGTGAGCGAGGACGGGCGGCATCTGCTGGTTCTGGGTTTCGAATCGGCCCATGCCGATGTCGCGCCGGCGATGGCGCGGGCCCGGGAACTGGTGCAGGATCACGGCGGGCAGGTCGACGACAGCGGCCATGCCGAGGGTGCGGTCGGCCGCTGGCGCACCGCCTTCATCCGCATGCCCTATTTCCGCGAGGTCATCACGCCCTGGGGGGTGCTGAACGATACTTTCGAGACCAGCATCACCTGGGACCGGTTCCCCGACTTCCACCGCAACGTGATGGCGGCAACGCAGCGGGCGATCCGCGCGGCGACCGGGCGAGACGGCATCGTCACCTGCCGCTTCACCCATGTCTATCCCGACGGGCCGGCGCCCTATTTCACCCTGCACTGCAAGGGCGACCGGGCGCGCATGATGGAGCAGTGGACCGTCATCAAACAGGCGGCGTCCGATGCGGTGATCGACAACGGCGGCACGATCACCCACCACCATGCCGTCGGCCGCGACCACCAGCCCTGGTACGAACGCCAGCGGCCGGACCTGTTCGGCGCGGCCTACGACGCGGCCAAACGGGCGCTCGATCCGGCCGGCATCATGAACCCCGGCGTGATCGTGCGGTGTGAGTTCACAGCGCCTCCGAAGTAGAGAAATCTTGGTCCGCCCACGCATCCGCGAAGCGGCGGGACTGTCGACGCGGCGCATTCACGTTTTCCAACACTCGCACGCGGCGGTCGCGGTCAACGGCGGCGAGAGCGTACGCGCCGTCGCCGGGCTGCTCGGCCATGCCGGAATCGCGACCACCTCCAGTCATGCGCACATTGCCGAGGGGCCCTGTTGACCTACCGGGACAGCCTCCGTCCAGCCCCTTGGAGGGGTCAACATTGCACGCCGCTCGGGGGTCAAAGTTGAACGCCGATTAACGGCCATCAGACAAAGGCTTCAAGCAGGCTCGATGCGACATCGTGGTTGCCGACCGGCAACATACAAGCGGTCATAAGCCGATGCGGATGTTCGAGAGAGCGACATACAAGAAGTAGGTGGATTGGATACGACCATGAAGCTCTACTATGCGCCCGGCACCTGCGCTTTGGCCGTTCATGTCGCGCTCATCTGGTCCGGGGAGCCCTACGAATTGGAGAAGGTCGATCTCGACGATCCGGCGTTCCGCCGGATCAACCCTATGGGCGCGGTCCCCGCGCTGGTTGACGGCGACGGCGGCGTGATGACCCAGGCTCACGCGTTGCTCAACTATGTGGCGGCGAAATCCCCTGAGAAGAAGCTGGCCGGGGAGGACACGCCGCGTGCGAAGCAGGCCTTCGACCAGTGGCTGTCGTTTCTGAACGGCGACCTGCATCCGGCCTGGATGCCGATCTTCAAGCCCGAACGCTTCACGGGCGAGCGGGACGAGGCGAGCTTGGCCGACGTGAAGGCCGCGGCGGGCGTTCGGCTGCGCGGCATTTACTCGGTCCTCGACCGTCACCTCGACGGGCGGGACTTCATGGTCGGCGAGGCACGAACCTGCGCCGACGCCTTCGCCTGCGTCATGACCCGATGGCTGCCCTACAGCGGGATCGGCATTGACGAGTTCCGGAATCTGAAGCGGCATTTCGGGCGGTTTCGCGACGAACCGGGTGTGGTGCGCGCCGAGGAGGAAGAGGGAATTCGGGCGTGAAACAGATCGCGCCCGACCTGTGGCAGAGCTCGCTCTACAGCAGCGGCATACTGAACACACACGCCTATTTCCTGGAGCGCCCGTCGGGCAACGTGCTGTTCTACAACACCGGCGACGAGGGCGACCTCCAGCATATGTCCGACCACGGCGGCGTTGTTTACCAGTTGCTGACGCACCGGGACGAGGCCGGCCCGTCCCAGGCGCGGATCCGGGAGCGCTTCGGCTGCAAGCTCGGCTGCAGCGCGATCGAGGCGCCGTTCGTGGCGAAGCACGGCAAGCCCGATCTGGAATTCGGCGCGGACGACGTCCGGATCGAGGACTTCGACATCGTCCACACACCGGGGCACACCGACGGCAGCGTCTGCTTCTTCTACCGCTCCCCGCACGGGCAATCCTATCTGTTCAGCGGCGACACGATCTTCCAGTGGAACGGAAAATGGTCGACCTTCGTGCTTTCCAGCTTCGGGGGCAGCAAGGTGGCTCTTGCAGAGAGCCTGACGAGATTGCGCGCCTGGAGCCCGGACATCGTGCTGAGCAGCGGCTTTGTCGGCGAGGTGGCGTACAGGGAAGTCACGCGCGAGGACTGGACGGCGGCGCTCGACGAGCGCATTGCCCGCCTCGGCGGATCGTCGTGAGCCGAAGCGGAACCCCAAGTCGCCTCTGCGACCGGCACGTCGCGACGGTACGACCACCCGCCCTGTCTGTCGGAGGAAATCGACGATGACCGAGGGGAAGCCCGCCTATCTGATTGCGAGCTCGTTCATGCCGGAGGGTCACGGCGCGCTCGACGACTATGCCCTTGCCTCGCATCCGCTGATCGAGGCGGCCGGGGGCGAGGTTCTGGTCGCGGGGCATGTCGGCCAGTTCATGGATCATTACGAGGGAAACTGGGCCACGGATGCGCGCATCACCATCTTCCGGTTCCCGTCGATGGCGGCGCTGCAGGGGTTCTGGCATTCGCCGGAGTACCAAGCGATAAAGCATCTGCGCACCGACGTCATTCCGCCTAACTTCACCTTCGCGGTGGAGGGCTTCGATCTGAAGGATCTGCTGACGCAGAATCCAGAGCTCGCCCCGCCGGGGGAGTGACGATGTCCGCGGCGCCGGTGAGGCAGGAGGCGTTGCAGAATTCGTCAGAGCGAGGCTCGGCAGACACTCAAACCGAGACCGTCACTTTGTGTCGGTCTCGGTTATTGCGTGTCCTGAGCACGAATTGGGTTCGTAGTGAGGAGGAGGAAGAGGTAGTTCGCAGGTATCCAAAAACTCATTGTAAAATAAAAGGATTTTTGTATCCAAGACAGTTGTTAGTTCTGAAACCGACGGCATCAAAGATGCGTGGGATGAGCGACCCGCCGGCAAAACGGGCTCATCGATGTGCGGCCGCTACACGCTGACCGATCCGGACAAGGCGATCCGCCTGCTGTTCGGTTATGACGGCCCGGCCCTGAACTGGCCGCCCATGTACAATGTGGCGCCGACGGTGGAAGTCCCGGCGGTCGTCAGGGGCTCCGGCGACAGGCCGCGTGCGCTGGTCAAGGCGCGCTGGGGGCTCATCCCGCCCTGGGCGAAGGACATGAAGATCGGCGCCAGGCTCGTTCAGGCGCGGGCCGAGACGATTGCCGAAAAGCCGAGTTTCCGCAACGCCTGGAAGGCGCGCCGCTGCCTGATCGCCGCCGACGGCTTCTACGAATGGCGGACGGACGGCGCGGCAAAAGTCCCCTTCCGGGTGTCTTACGAGGACGAACGGCCCTTCGCCTTCGCCGGCCTCTGGGAACGCTGGGACGGCCCGGACGGGCCGGTGCGCTCCTGCACCATAATCACGACGGATGCCAATGCCCTGCTCGCGCCGATCCACCACCGGATGCCGGTCGTGATCGATCCGCCGGAATTCGGGCGCTGGCTGGGCCTCGAACCGGCTCCGGAAGAGGACCTGCACGCCCTGCTGGCGCCGCGTGAAATCGAGGGTTTCCGCCCCTACCGGGTCAGCGACCGGGTCAACAAGGTGCAGAACAACGATCCGGCGATCCTGGAGCCGCTCGCCGCCTGAAGCCGTCCTGCCCCCGCGGCAGCATCCCGGCGCAATGTGGCGCAGCGCAACCGCGCCGTCTTTCCGATCCGGCCGGCAATGCCCAGATTTCCGGGCGACGCGCCCCGTGCCTCCCACCATTCATGGCGAAAGCGAACGGCATGTCGAAAACTGCGATACAGGCTCTGCTCGTCGCCCTGATTGCCGCTGTTGCGGCTGCCGCCGGCGTCTATCTGTGGCGCGCCGGCGACGACGTCAGGCAAACGGCCGAAACGCGCAGCGCGGGCAAGGCGCTGATCGGCGGCCCGTTCGCGCTGGTCGACCACACCGGCACGGCCCGGACGGAGAAGGACCTGCTGGGCAAATTCGCCGTCGTCAATTTCGGCTTCACGAACTGCCCGGACGTCTGCCCGACTACCCTCCAGACGATTTCGGACGCTCTCGAACTGATGGGGCCGTCGGCGCAGCGCATCCGGCCGGTCTTCGTCAGCGTCGATCCGGACCGCGATACGCCCGAACGCCTCACAACCTACCGCGAAGCCTTCGACGAGCGCATCCTGATGCTGACCGGCAGCGAGGCGGCGGTCGCCCGGGCCGCCAAGGCCTACAAGGTCGGCTACAGCCGGATGAAGCCGGCGGAAGACGGCAGCTACATGGTGAACCACACGGCGCTGATCTACCTGATGGGCCCGGACGGCGGCTACATCACCCATTTCCCCTTCCGGATCGCGCCGGACAAGCTGGCGGCGGCGCTGAAGAAGTGGGTGGCTCGCGAGAGCTGACAGGCGTCGGCGTAGCCTGAAGGCTTGTCTTTTGTTATCAGATACTCATAATCATTGAGAATGTCGGTCTCTGATCGGGATCATGGGCTCGACACCTTGCTGGACCTGCACGGCCAGACATTCTTCGTGGATGAGTTCGGACACTGGGTGAAATTCGTCGTACGGCGGACCGAAGTCACAGCGGCACGGCCGCACGGTCTTCGCTACTCGCTGACTCTGCATGCACCGGACGGGACAAGATTGGTTGGGTTCGATAACGCACACCCGGTTCGTGACCGGGGAAGGCCGGGCGCGGGATTGCGCAGGGAGAGCGACCACCGCCACCGGCTGCGGGTCGTCCGGCCTTACGATTACGCAGATGCCGTCACTCTCCTCGAAGATTTCTGGGCCGAGGTCGACAGTATTTTGCAGGAAAGAGGGTCGATCCCGTGAACACTCTCAAAATCGGTATCGCCAGCTACGAGTCGATGAAGGCGCGCACCCTGGCAATTGCCGGGGGCCGCTACAAGCCGGCCGAAGACGATCCCTCGGTCTGGTTCACGTCGGTCGAAAGCTTCGCGAAGGTGCTGTCCGAACGCAACCGCGAGCTTCTGGCGCTGATCGCCCGGGAAAGGCCGGCATCGCTTACCGAACTGGCGGCGCTCTCGGGGCGAAACAAGTCCAACCTCTCGCGCACCCTGAAGACGATGTCGCAATACGGCCTCGTCGAATTGAAGCGTGGACAGCGCGGCGCCGTGACCCCGCGGGTGCGGTTCGACCGGGTCCGCCTCGATCTGCCGTTGACATCGGCGTCCCGCCAGGCCGCGTAGGTCCGCCGGCATCTGCCGCCTCGCCTTGCCCTCCCGCCGCCGCCGGGCCATGATGCGGGCATGACTTCGTCCGCCGCCCCCACACTGTCCGGTCGCGCAGTCCTGCGGCCCCTGTCGCGCCAGCAGGCGGTCCTGTTCGGCGCGGCGCTGGCGGGCGGCGCGCTCGGGGCCGCCTTCGCGACCGAGATCGTCCTGGCCGTTATCGGCGTGTGGAGTGCCTGGATGGTGCCGGCCTTTTTCGAGATGCTGCTGAGCGGCGTCCCCTTCTGCGGCTGACGCCGCCGGCGGGTTCGCAAGGGCTATAGGCCGTCCCGCACCCGCGCGGCACCGGCGGTCATGGCGGCCAGTTTGCGCTTCGCGATGTAGCGCGGCAGGGCCGAGAAACCGCAGTCGGCGGTGATCCACAGCGCCCCGGCGGGAATGTGCTCCAGGCACAGCTCGATCCGCCGGGCGACGGTGTCCGCGTCCTCGACCAGGAAGTTCTTCACGTCGACCACGCCGGCCGCGATGGCGAAGCGGCCGGCCAGCGCCGCCATCAATTCCAGTTCCGCCATTTCCCGGTTGGCGAACTCGAACATCAGGATTTCGCAGGGCAGCGCCCGGATCGCGTCCATCATCGGCCCGATGCGGCGGTCGGCGAACGGCCGGCCGGCATTGTTGCCGAAGCAGACATGGACCGCGGTCCGCGCCGCGACGCCCTCCAGGCAGCGGCCGATGACATCCGCGCCCTCGGCGAAGGAAAGGCCGTGCGGCGCCCGGGGCAGGCCGGGCTCGTCGACCTGGACCAGATCGGCGCCGGCCTCGGCGAGCGCCACCAGTTCGGCCCGGACGATGGCGACCAGCCGGTCGAGAACGCCATCCCGGTCACTGCCGTTCAGTTCGATCGCCTGGAGAAAGGTCAGCGGCCCGGGAACGGCGACCTTGAGCGGAGCGTCCGGCGCCAGCGCCTTCAGCAGCGCGAACTCCTCGACTGCGCCGAGGCCCTCCGGCGCGTCGATCCCGCCGGCGGGGGTGAAATGCGGCGCCATGTCGTAGCCGGCGATGCCGAGGCGCCGGCGCGGCGCCACGCGGTCGAGGCCGCTCAGCCGGTCGAACATCTCGTAGACGAAACGCTGGCGCCGCAATTCGCCGTCGCCGATAATGTCGACGCCGGCGTCGAACTGGTCGGCCACGACGATCCGCGTCGCGTCCTCGAACAGCTCCTCGACGTCATGGGCGCCCCATTCGCCCTTTCGCGCGGCGCGCCAGGAGGCGATAAACCAGCCGGGCGCCGCCATCGACCCGACGCCCATCGTCGGCAACGCCGGCAGCGCCGGAAACGGAATATCGTTCATGCGGAACGCCCTCTCGACTGGACGGCCCGACTGTCGCAACGTGCAGCGCCGGAGGCAATGGCCTTCGCCGCGCCGCCGCGGCGCGATAGAGTCCGTGCGGGAAAAGGAGGAACGCGACCCGAGATGAGCCGGCCCGCCGCAGTCGAGACCTTCTTTCACGAGCCGACCTACACCGCGACCCACGTCGTCTGGTGCCCGGATAGCGGCAAGGCCGCCATCATCGATTCGGTGCGCGACTTCTGCCACCGCTCCGGCCGGCTGACGACCGAGGCCGCACAGGAGATCGCCGATTTCGTCCGGGACCGGGATCTCGCGGTCGAGCGCATTCTGGAGACCCACGCCCATGCCGATCATCTGAGCGCCGCCCCCTGGCTGAAGGCGGCGCTCGGCGGCCGGATCGGCATCGGCGCCGGCATCGTCGAAGTGCAGCGCGCCTTCGCCGACGTGTTCAACAGCGGGCCGGATTTCGGGCCCGACGGTTCGCAGTTCGACGACCTGTTCGGCGACGGCGACAGCTTCGCGCTCGGCGGGCTGGCCGTCGAGGTGCTGCATACGCCCGGGCATACGCCGGCCTGCGTCAGCTATGTGATCGGCGATGCCGCGTTCGTCGGCGATACCATTTTCATGCCGGATTACGGCAGCGCCCGCTGCGACTTTCCCGGCGGCGATGCGCGCACGCTGTACCGTTCCGTGCAGCGATTGTTCGCCCTGCCCGACGAAACCAGGGTCTTCCTGTGTCACGACTACAAGGCGCCGGGGCGGGACGCGTTCGCCTGGCAGACCACCATCGGCGAGCAGAGGCGGCGCAACGTCCACATCCACGAAGGGATCGGCGAGGCCGGATTCGTCGAGATGCGCACAAGCCGGGACAGGACACTGGACATGCCGCTGCTGATCATTCCCTCGATCCAGGTCAACATGCGCGCCGGCCATATGCCGCCGGCCGAAGACAACGGCGCGGTCTACCTGAAAGTGCCGCTGAACCGGCTGTAGCCGGCAGGCTCCGTCCGCGGTCAAACCTCGATTTTCCGACAGGACAATGGCGCGAACCCCACCGGCAGCCCTCGACGTCAGGGAACAGCCCTATGGCTGGATCATGGTCGCGGTCACCTTCCTGCTGTCGGTCCTGACCTTCGGCGGCCTGCCGGCGGTGGCCGTGTTCATCAAGCCGCTGACCCTGGAGTTCGGCTGGACCCGGGGCGAGACGTCCCTGGGCTACACCGCCATCGCGGTCTCGGCGGCCGTGGCCGGGCTGGGCTTCGGGATATTGGCCGACCGGTTCGGCACCCGCGCCATCGCCGCGGTCGCGGTCGTCGGCATGGGCGCCGCCTATCTGCTGCAGTCCGGCCAGTCGACGCTCACCGAATATTACCTCGCCCATTTCCTGTTCGGCGCGACCGGCCTTGCCGTGGTCAGCGGCCCGATGCTGATCGGCATCGGCTACTGGTTCGGCCGCAACAAGGGGCTGGCCATCGGCATCGTCGCGTGCGGCGGCGGCGTCGGGCAGGGCCTCATGCCGATCGTCGATCACTGGCTGATCGAGTCCGGAGGCTGGCGCGACGCGCTGTTCAGCCTCGGGCTGATCTATCTCGCGCTCGGAATTCCCCTCGCGCTGATGGTGCGCGACGCGCCGGTCCGCCTGGCGGCGCGGCGGGCTGCCGCCGGCGACGCGGACGGCGCCCTGACCCGGAGCCAGACCGGCCTGCCGGCGAACGAAGTCATTGCCTGGCTCTCGGTCGCGGTCTTCCTGTGCTGCACCTGCATGTCGGTGCTGATCGTGCATCTCGTGCCGTTGCTGACCGACCGCGGCGTGGATGCCTCGACGGCCGTTCAGATCCTGTCGGCCCTGATGCTGGCCGGGGCCGGGGGCCGGCTGGTCGGCGGCACCGTTGCGGACAGGCTCGGCGTCCTGCCGACCTATTTCGCCATGTCGGTGGGGCAGACGGCCGTGATCTACTGGTTCGTCGTGGTCGACAGCATGGCGCTGATCTGGCTGCTGGCGATCATGTTCGGCCTGTTTTTCGCCGGCGTGATGGTGTCGTTCATCACCTGCTGCCGGGAATTCATCCCGCCGCGCATCGGCGGCCGGGGCATGGCGGTCGTCGGCCTGCTCGGCTGGGGCGGCATGGGCTTCGGCAGCTTCATCGGCGGCGCCGGTTTCGACTGGACCGGCGACTACCGGCTGGCTTTCGCCCTGGCGGTCGCGGCCGGCGTCGCCAACCTGGTCGTGCTCGTTTTCTTCGCCGGCCGGATCAAGGGCGGCGGCGGCATGAAGCTGTGGCTGCCCCACCGCGCGGCGGCGTGAAGGCGGTTGCGGACGGATTCGTCCGCAAAATCCAGCGCGGCCGCTGCCGGATATCCTTCCCCCTCTTCAGAGGGGGAAGTGGCCGAGCGCAGCGAGGTCGATGGGGGTGCCGTGTCGAGGCTGGAAGAAGCGCCTTTCGGCGCTGCGCGTCTTTCGACGCGCCACCCCCACCCCGATTCTTGTCCGAGCCTCCCCCTCTGAAGAGGGGGAGGTATAGCGCCGCGGAGGCGCGCAGCTTTTCGCAGAAGAATCCTACCGGAAGTGCGGCATCACTTCCTTTGAGAACAGGCGCATCGAGGCCAGCGCGTCGTCGTAGGATATCGTGTTGAAATTGACCTGCAGGGACGCGATTTCGAAGCCGCCGGTAAAGTCCCGGTAATCCTCGATCCGCTGCCTGATATCCGCCGGCGTGCCGACCCAGGCCGCGCCCTTTTCCACCTGGCTCTCGAACGAATCCTTCGCCAGCCCGGCGATGATCTTGTCGTAGCCGGGATAGTCCTTCGAGGTCGTGCCGCCGGTCCAGTGGGACGCCGCATCGACCAGGGATTTCAGATAGTTGTTGAGCGGCTGGCGGGCGATCTCCGCCGCCATGCCGCCGTCTTCATGGCAGAACATGTGGAAGGCGAGCATGACCTTGCCCCTGCCCGGGTGTCCGGCTTCCTGCCAGGCGTCGCGATACAGGCCGATCAATTCCTTCATCTTGCCGCCGGCCAGCGGGATCGCCATGACCTTGTAGCCCTTCCGCCCGGCGTTGACGAAGCTCTCCGGCGTGGCGAAGGCGGCGATCCAGAAGGGCGGGCGCGGCTTCTGGGTCGGCCGGGGCAGGGAGGTGACGTTTTGGAAGCTGTGGAACCGCCCGTCGAGGGAAACGTCCTCCTCCTCGAGCAGGCGGCGCACCGTCTCCATGCCTTCCTCGAAGCGGGCGCGGCTCTCGTCCAGGCTCACGCCGAAATTCTCGAACTCGTGGGGCAGGAAAGCGCGGGCGAAGCCGCATTCCATGCGCCCGCCGGTGATCGCGTCCATCATGCCGATCTCGCCGGCGATCTTGAGCGGATGGTTGAAGGCCGGCAGGACCGCGCCGGTGACGAAGCGCGCCTTCTGCGTGCGCATCGAGGCCGCGGACAGGAAGAGGTGCGGGTTGGGCGAATAGCCGCCATAGGGCAGGAAATAGTGCTCGACGGTGCGCAGGTTGGTGTAGCCGAGCGCGTCCATATGGTCGACCAGGCGCAGCGCCTCGCCCCAATAGTCGCGCGCCGACAGGATGTCCGGCCCGACGTCCGGGAAAAACTGCAGCCCGAAATCGATTCTGCCAGCCATGAACGCCTCTCCCCGGCCGGACATCCACGCCGGCGCCCCCACCATCGTCTTGGCGGATCGATCGTCAGTATACAGAGGAGTTGTGCGCCGGCAATCGGTTTTATCAGTATACGGAGGAAATCTTCGGGCCTATGATCGGCCCATGGACAGACCGAACCCGACCGGCGACGGCCCTGGCGTGCAGGACCCCGCGCCGAATACCGCCGGGCCGAATGCCGCCGGGCGGCCCATCGACGGTATTGCCCTGCATGAAACGCCCGGCCACCTGCTGCGCCGGGCGCAGCAGCGCGCCGTCGACCTGTTCGTCCAGGCGGTCGGTGAGCGGGGGCTGCGCCCGCCGCAATTCGCCCTGCTGCTGGCGGCCTGGCAGAATCCGGAGGCCAATCAGAGCGAACTGGTCCGCATCACCGGGATCGACCGCAGCACGGCTGCCGACATGATCACGCGCCTGGCCGGCCGCGGCCTGATCCGCCGGGTCCGCACCGAAGCGGACGGCCGCGCCAACCGGCTCAGCGTCACGGCCGAAGGCGTTGCGGCGCTCGAAGCTGCCGCGGACCGGGTCGAGCGCGCCCAGGAGCGCATCGTCGCGCCGATTCCCGCGGGCCAGCGGGCGCAATTTCTCAAAAACCTGGCGCGGATTGCCGACCTGCCCGTTTCGCCGGCCGGCTTGCGCAGCGCAAAAGAACGGAATCGCGAAGGAGGCTGACCATGCGTTTGTGCCGCTACAACGACAACCGCCTCGGCCTGGTCGAGGGCGGCCGGATCGCCGACGTCACCGCCGCCCTCGAAGCGATACCGGACTACGGCTGGCCGCTGCCGCCGGGCGACCTGCTGATCCGGCACCTGGATGCCGTGCGGGCGCGGGTCGGCGAGATTGCGTCGGGCGCCGCGCGGATCGCCGTCGCGGACGCAAAGTTCCTCAGCCCGGTCGCCAACCCGACCAAGGTGATCGGCATCCCGGTCAACTACCAGCTCCATATCGACGAGGCGATGGAGGACACGGGCCTCTCGGCCGGCAACCGGATCCTCAAGATCGAACAGGCCGGGCCGTTCCTGAAGGCCTGCTCCGCGCTGGTCGGCCCGTCCGAGGGCGTGGCGCTGCGCTTCGCCGACCGGCGCAACGATCACGAGGTCGAGCTGGCGGCGATCGTCGGCAAGACGGCCGACCGGGTGCCGATGGCGGGCGCGCTCGACCATATCGCCGCCTACGCCATCGGCCTCGACATGACGGTGCGCGGCAGCGAGGACCGCTCGGTGCGCAAGAGCATCGACAGCTACGCCGTCCTCGGCCCCTGGCTGGTGACGGCGGACGAGATCGCCGATCCCGACAATCTCGATCTCGAAATCCGGGTGAACGGCGAGACCCGACAGAAATCCAACACGCGGAACATGATCTTTTCGGTCGCGCGGCTGATCGAGTTCTGCTCCGCCTTCTACACCCTGCATCCCGGCGACGTCATCATGACCGGCACGCCGGAGGGCGTCGGCCCGGTCGAGGCCGGCGACACGATGCACTGCACGGTCGAGGGGATCGGGTCGATGGACGTGCCGGTGCGTAACGCATAGTCCGTAGGCGGACGCGCGCTCCTTTACCTCCCCCTCTTCAGAGGATTCCTCTGCAAAAGGCCGGTAGGGAGGGATCTGGCGTT